>JAIRLC010000176.1 GCA_031259645.1 Prevotellaceae bacterium
GTCCAGCGCCTGAACCCCAAGGCCGACGAGCTTACCGACACCACCAACGTGACACACGCGGCCAACCACAGCAGGAACATAACCAGCCCTATTTTGAAACGGCCGCGAAAACCCACAATGGCCTTGGTGCCTATGTACAGCAGGCCGAGCAAGGGCAGCAACAGCACTATCGACAACAGCACTTTGAATAATGTAAGATTCATATCGAAGGCCACAAGGTCGAAGAGGTCGAACAGCACAACGTCCGACAGCACCGTTCCCACGAAGAGGCACAACGGCAAGGCGAGCAAGCCGCATACGGCAACAATAAGAAAAATCACGCCAAAAAATATCATAATGGCGCGAAGCCCCAATTTAAACAAACGCACCAAAGCATGCTCCTGATGCCTTGCACCTATACCCGCCCCAAGCACCTCTCTTTCTATTTCGGGCGTCCACTGCTTCCCTTTTCTTTCCCACTTTTGGCGCAACGTATTTATTTCGTCTTCCACCTTTTTTTGAATATCGGAAATGGTGGTGTTATTGTTGCGCATTTCCATCCTTTCCCGCACGGTGACGGCCGGCGGCACGATTATCCATAACACCACATAAGCAACAATTAGCAATCCGCTTATTGAAATTCCGGGCACCGAAAATCCGATAAGGAATAACACAAAGAGCAAGCGCGACCATGTTACATCGATACCGAAATAAGCAGCCACTCCGCTGCACACCCCGCCAAGCATCTTATCCTGCACATCGCGGTACAAGCGGCGGCGGTTTTGCGGCGATGGCATGCCGGCGCCATATTCCATTCCACCGGTTTCCATATCGTCGGGCATGCCCATAATGCCGATGACCTCTTCCACCAAAGCCGGCGACACAACCTGCTCTGGCGTGGAGATACGGGCTGTCAACAATTCGGCCAGCCGCTCTTCAATATCCGATACAATTTCCTTGCCGCCGTCTTTTCCTTTAAAATGTTTTTCCAGCCGGTCAAGATAATCGCGCAACATCTCGTAGGCGTCACTGTCGAGATGAAAAGCCGAACGGCTGATACTCACTTTTACTGTTGATTTCATTGTACTAATTTTTAGACGTTATATTTCCCTCACCACCGCTTAACGATTGGATGGTTTCCGCCAATTCGGTCCATGAGGCGTCAAGTTCTTTCAACAACATCCGGCCTTTTTCGGTAAGCATATAGTATTTCCGCGGCGGGCCTTGTGGCGATTCTTCCCACCGGTAATTCAGCAAGCCCTGGTTTTTCTGACGGGTCAATAGCGGATAGAGCGTGCCCTCCACCACAATCATTTTGGCCGTTTTCAATTCACTAATGATTAAAGTAGCGTAGGAATCGCCCTTCGCCAGAATGAGCAAAATGCAGTATTCCAAAATACCTTTACGCATTTGCGCCTTTATATTGTCCGTATTTATAGTTTCTACATTCATAATTATCTTTTTGAATATTTTTTCGTATAATTCCAAATATTTTCCACCGTCACCGGCTCACCGTGCATTTCCAGCTTCTCCGCTACGGTATTGGCTTTTGGCGTTACAATCCACAGGATGATATAGACCCAAAAACCAAATGAACCAAGGAAAAATGCGGCAAAAAAGAGCAATCTCACCAACACTTTATCAATGCCGAAATAAGCGGCCAGGCCACTGCACACCCCGCCAAATACGATGTTGTCGGGGTCGCGGAACAATCGGCGGGTTTTCTTGAACGCCGCAGGCTCCGGCATTTCCTTTTCGGTGTACGGGGCATTCCCCTCGGGCATACCAAGCACCGCAATGACTTTTCCCACCAATATGGTATCAACCACTTGCTGCATTCCGGTTACCTGCTCTTTGAAAATTTCGGCAATGCGCTGCTCTATATCTTCCATCACCTCGTCGGCTTCCCGTTTGTCGGCTATGGTGGCCTTGAAACTTTCGAGGTAACGACTCAGGCGCGCATACGCATCTTCTTCAATGGTGAAGCAGTAACCTCCGATATTCGCTGTAATTACTTTTTTCATTATTTTTAGTATTTAAAATTTCACATTATTATGCGATGCAAATATATAAATTATTTTTAGTATTATGTATCACATGGTATATTAAAATTTTGACAATAAAATATAATACATTGGGAATGAGTGAGAAAAAATTACAACAAAAAAGCATTGTAGCACCTTGTGAAATAAAAGTATTATATATCCGTAAAATTCGTTTATGTTCATACAAATTTTGCGTGAAACTATATATGGTCACCGAATTTAATTTTAAAATAAAAAATTTAAACCCACATAACATATTTTAACAATTACATGTTTGGATGTTTAGAAATTGTGTTTATATTTGCAGCGTAAAGTTTTATGTTCTTTGCATAGTTAAGTGTTAACTTTAAATACTCTTACCATAGAAAACCGTGAATTTTCAAAAAACAATTAGAGCTAAAAAGTTAGTCCGCGCATAAATAGGCGTGTGTCTGATTTTCTAATTGTTTGGGTACTCACGGTACCTCTGTGGTAAGGCAATCGGCATGCGCCTTTTAAATTTACACCTATTAGAAACAAATGAAAATTGTTGGATAGCATCTTAGTCTATAATCTAATATCTGTTATCTAATATCTTACATTTTAAACATACGTTACAATATGTTTGTAATGTGGAATATTATTGTATATATGAAATTAGTGATTAGTGAAAACAGACAATAGAACATAGATTTTTAGACAAAAGACAAAAAAAACAATTGTTCATTATTCATTGTAAAAGGGTCGTTGGTTGATTAGTTCTTCTTTCTTCTTCTATACACAAAACGTTGTGTAGTGCGATATGCGACGGCCCTTTTTTAATTTGTTAATTCTTAATTTAAAAAATATGAAAACCAAATTTTTTACAGGCCGCACAGCGGCTTTATCGCGCGTAGCGCATTTATTCTGCCTGCTGCTACTGCTTACTGCCACTTTCTGCGCTGGGGCACAGAACGGCGTTAC
>JAIRLC010000179.1 GCA_031259645.1 Prevotellaceae bacterium
TAACTTCCAGATAGGCGAAATAGAAGTTTATGGTGATAACAGGTAGAATTATGAGTTATGAATTATGAATTATGAATTAAAAAAATGAAAAAATGAAAAAATATATAAAATATATACGACAAATGGCGTATGGAAGCGCGTTGTGCGTCGCCCTGTGGGCGTGTTCCAAGATGAATGAATTAAGCGACAGGTTCCTGAATACAGGTGAAGCCGTATATGCCGCTAAAGTAGATAGCGTACTCACCTATACCGGATACAAAAAGGTGGAAGTAAAGACTTACATCAGCATCGGGAGAATTGACACGGTAAAGGTTTACTATAATGATTATCAGGATTGCGTGGATATTCCGGTAAACAATCGGTCGGGCGTTTTCTCGAAGGTTATCGAAGGGTTGGACGAACGCGCCTATATTTTCAATGTTGTTTCTGTGGACAGTTACGGCAATAAATCGCTGCCGGTGGAAGTGCAAGGCATAGCGTTCGGTGATGACCGCTTGAATTTGATTAAAAGCATAAGCAGGAACATTGTATCGGCAATATACGATAACACTACCAACGAGGTAACGGTGAAATGGGGAGGCGCTGTGGAGAACAGCTCCGGTTGCCTGCTGACCTATACCAATACAAGTGATCAGCCGGACACGCTCACCGTGCCTCCATCGGAAACCGTCACGGTTATCCCCGACTGGAAATCGGGATTGCGTTCTTCTACACAGTTTGTGGTCGGGGAAGGGAACATGGCAGAAACGTTTAGTACCGAACCGGTAAGTCAGGGTGTCTATAAAGAGGTGCTTCCCAAAACCGGATGGTCGGCCGAGGCCAGTAGCTTTCATGATAGCCCCAGACAGTCGTCAGCTGCCATAGACAACAATCCAATGCAACCATGGCATTCCAGCGCAGGAGGTCAAAGTATGCCGCAATGGATCATCCTTAATTTCAACAATGCAGTGCAAATTGACGGCATTGTATTCCAACAAAGAATTGACGACATAAATGACAGGGCTTTTCCATACAGGATAAAATGGGAGGCAAGCAATGATAAGAGCAATTGGACGACCATACTCGAATCCCTCGGGCTGGAATATCCTACAGTCAAAGATGTACCCAATCCGCTGTGGTTACCCTGTACGACACCGACGACTGCCCAATACCTGAGATGCACCATATCTGAAACGTGGCCGGTTAGCCGTGGCTACACTTATATTGGGGAACTGGGCATTTACCAAATTTTGGAATAATGGTTAATGATAATAACAATTAGTTTGGGTCTTTGACGTATTGGTTTACACGCTTAATTAATTAAAAATTACGATAGTTTTTCGTAATTCGTAATTGAAAACTCGTAATTGTTTTGTACCTTTGTGGTGATTTTTAATAAGTAAAGATTATGAATACAGCGGCATTGGATAAGCAGACGAGTGACAAGGTAAGTTTCATGGCTTTCATTATTCCCGAATTTGCAGCAGCGTACAAGATGAAAATATCCGACGCCTACCGTTATCTGAAAAAATACGGCGGATTGGATTTCCTGCACAAGCACTGGTGGGCATTGCATACCGACAATGAATATTACACATTGCTGGATTTGTATGATATTTGCCGGCAAAACGGAGGATTGCGATGAAGCTGTATCACGGCAGTTATATGAAAATCACGGAAATTGACCTGTCGAAAGGGGAAAGGCACAGGGACTTCGGAAAGGGTTTTTATGTCACGAAGTTCCGCCACCACGCGGAAGACTGGGCAATGAAAATCGCCGGGAAGTATGGGAATACCGGTTTTGTAACTGAATTTGACTTTTACGAGACCTATTTTGACGACCATCATTACGACGTGCTGCGTTTCGACAGCTATTCGGACGCATGGCTCGACTTTGTGGTTATGAATCGCGACAAGTCGCATAAGGAACCGCGCCACGGTTATGATTTTGTAGAAGGACCTGTTGCTGACGACAAAATTCAATATCGTTTAAGGCAATTTTTACGGGGACGAATACCTCGCGATGTTTTTCTGGAACAACTGTCTCATCATGAACCTACGCATCAGATTTGTTTTTGTACGGTTAAGTCATTACAAACTATCACACTTTCGGAGAATGAGCCTGTGTGGAACATCGAAGACATCTCCGAATCGCTGCTCGAAGCCCTGATGCTCGATAATCAAATAGATGAAGCCAAAGCAGCCGATTTGTTTTATAATTCCAATACATTTGCTCAACTCGAAGACGAAAACTCCAAACTTAACCTCAGACCGTGGCAGGAAATATACAAAATGCTAAAGAAAGAACTGAAAACACTTAACGGATAGTTTTTCGTAATTCGTAATTGAAAACTCGTAATTGAATTTGGCGTGTAAATCAATTTTCAAAAAGTCTGCACGCTTTTTTTGTGCGCAGACTCTAATAAAAAGTAAAATTCGTATAAATTTATAAAATCATATAAAAAGTAAAAAAATGGTGCGTAATATTTTGAAGAGTAGTGTAGTCGCAATAGCAATTATTATGTTGTTTGCGGGAAAGGCGCAAGCGCAAGCGGCAAAATCAACTACCGCCATGGTACAGAAAGCCGTCCCGGTATGGGCGGCAGGGCGTGAAAAGGAAATGAACCTGAATCTCGGTTTCCGGGGTGTTTTTCAAGCGCAGCACGGTCAAGCAACACGTTTGAAAATCACGGCATCCTCGCTCTACAGGGTGTTTATTAACGGAACGTTTGTGGGGTCGGGGCCGGCGCGCGCCGCACACGGATATTTCCGTGTAGATGAATACGAGCTCGGCAAGCTGGTGAAAACAGGTGAGAACATTGTGGCGGTGGAGGTGGCCGGGTACAATGTCAATTCCTACTATACGCTGGATCAACCCTCCTTCCTGCTGGCCGAGGTGGAAGTGGACGGCAAAATAGCGCTGGCCACAGGCCCGAAACGCGATTTTGAGGCGTTTTGCCTCACGGAGCGCTTGCAAAAGGTGGAGCGTTACAGCTTCCAGCGCCCCTTTACGGAATATTACCGCATGAAAGAAGGGTATGACCGGTGGCGTACCTCGGCCGGGACACCACTCGCGGGCGTGAAACTGTCGGTGCAGCCAAAGGTGAACCTGCTCTCGCGCAACGTGCTGTTGCCCGAATTTAACCTCATCAGGCCTGTGGCGCTATATGCCGGGGGAACGGTCAAAACCGTCCATCCCGACAATTACCACAAAGACCGGGCGCTGACACAAATAAGCCCTGCGCTCAAGGGCTACACGGAGGCGGAACTCGAAATAAGGCCACTCTCGCTAAGAATACAGGAACTGGTGACCGATACGCGGGAAATCATCAATAAACCGCCGGCGGCCGTGCAACCGCTCTCCTTGAAGACCAACGGATTTTATATTTACGATTTCGGGAAAGATTATTCCGGTTTTATCGGCGCAACAATAACCTGCAAAAGTCCGGCAAAACTGTATTTTTATTTCGACGAACTGCTCACGGACGGCGACGTGAAAACCAAACAGCGTCAGGGTGACGTCAACAATAAGGTGGGTTATGAATTGGCGCCGGGCGTCTATAACTTGGAAACGTTTGAAACGTACACCTTCAAGTATTTGAAAATAATTCTTGATGAGGGCGATTGCCAAATTGACAAGGTATATCTCAGGGAATTTGCCTACCCCGAAAACAAAAAAGTCGCGTTCCACAGCAGCAATTTCAAGTTGAACAGTATATTTGACGCCGCGCAGCAGACGTTCCGTCAAAATGCGGTAGATGTGTTCACCGACTGCCCCGGGCGCGAGCGGGCAGGCTGGCTGTGCGACAGCTATTTTACCGCTATCATGGAAAAGGAATTTACCGGAAAATCGACAGTGGAATACAACTTTTTGGAAAATTACGCCTTACCCGAAAATTTTAAACACCTGCCTGAGGGGATGGTTCCCATGTGTTATCCCGCCGACCATTATGATGGCAACTTTATACCCAATTGGGCGTTATGGCTTATTGTGCAGGTAGACGACTATGCCCGCCGCGGCGGCAATCCGGCATTGATAAGCCGCTTGAAACCGAGAATAGAAAAACTGCTGCAATATTTTTCCAAATTTGAAAATGAAGACGGCCTGCTTGAAAAACTTGAAAGGTGGATATTTGTTGAATGGTCGAAAGCCAATGATTTTGTGCATGACGTCAATTATCCCACCAACATGCTCTATGCAGCGGCATTGCAGGCTGCAGCCCGGTTGTACAACAACGCCGGTTGGGAGCGGAAGGCGGAAAATGTCCGGCAAGCCATCCTGCGGCAGTCGTTTAACGGCGACTTCTTTGTAGATAATGCCGTGCGCGAAGACGGAAAATTGAAAGTGACGGAGAACACCACGGAAACGTGCCAATATTACGCCTTTTTCTTTAATATTGCCACGCCCGAATCACATCCCGCGCTGTGGAAAAAACTCACTACGGAATTTGGCCCCAACCGCCACACTTATCCATCGGTTTTTGGCGCCAACGCCTTCATCGGAAACTACCTGCGCATGGCTATCCTGTCACGCTACGGCTTACAAAATCAGTTAATTTTGGAGATTCAGGATTATTTTTATTTCATGGCCGACCGTACAGGCACGCTGTGGGAAAACATGCACCATTATGCCAGCTGCAACCATGGTTTCGCTTCCTATATCGGGCATCTGCTGTACCGCGATGTGCTTGGCATTAGCCATATCGACTATCTCGGCAAGGAAATCACCATCCGCTTTACCGACCTTGTGCTGGACAGTTGCAGCGGCGCCATACCGGTAGACGACGATGCGGTGGCATTGAAATGGACGCGCTCTAGCAACAGGATTGATTATTCGTTGAAAGTGCCCCAAGGCTACAAAGTAAAAATAGAAAACCGGAGCACGGCAGAAATACGGGAAGTCACAAATTAATTATAAATTATGAGTTATGAATTA
>JAIRLC010000006.1 GCA_031259645.1 Prevotellaceae bacterium
CATCTCCAGCCCCTTTCCTGAAAGGAGAGGGGGGCGTTTCTCCCCCTCGCCCAACGGGAGAGGGGGCCGGGGGGTGAGGACTGGAAAAAAACGGCGAACGGAAAAACGCCGTTCTCCCTTTCTCCGTTCTCCTTTAACCGTTATTTGTGCTGTGCTGTGCTGTGCTGTGCTGTGCTGTGCTGTGCTGTGCTGTGCTGTGCTGTGCTGTGCTGCTTCGCAGTGTAAAGATACTGCTTTTCCCCTTATGGGGCAAGGGTTTTCGCAGGTTTTTATCAAAAAGTTATGCACAATCATAAGTCAATAATCACGATGTAAAGGTAGTAAATTTTCATTGCCTGCCAAATAATTTGCCGATTATCTTTTGAACTAAGAACTAAGAGTTAAGAACTAAGAATTAGGCTGGCGCCAGCCTAATTAATCTCATTAACCCCTTTCACCTTTCCCCCTTTCTCCCTTTTCCGTTCCCCGTTCTCCTGCCTACAGCCATTTCACCAGCGCGAAGTCCTGCCGGTGGGGGAGTTTGGCGTTCCGGGCATAAATGCGGGCGGCTGTGAAAAACATGCCGGGGTCTTCGGGAACAATTTTCACCTTGTAGGTGGCTTCGCCGTCGTTGTAAGCGTCGAGGGTAAATTCGAACGTCCGCTTGATTTTAAATTCGCCGTTCTTCAACTGTTCGGTGAACACGAGTTCCACGCCGATGTCGTCGGGATGCAGTGCGCCGGTGAGCAGCATGGCCGACATTTCCACCTCCTTTCCCAAGGCAAACGCAGTGGCCGGGTTACCGGGCTGCGTGTATGAAATGAGTTCGATGTGGTCCCATTCACGTGTTACTTTCTTTTTCCAGTCGGCAATGGCAATGGCTTCGGCATAGTCGTTTTCTACTAATCGCGTGTAGCGTTCGGCCATTTTGCGATAGAACTTTTCCTCGTAATCGTTCAGCATCCGGTTGGTGGTGAAGTTCGACGCCACGCCGGCAATGGTGTTTTTGATGTGGCTCATCCACGCTGCGGATATGCCGTTTTCGTCGCGGTTATAAAACATGGGCGCTATTTCATCTTCAATGATGTTGTAGATGGTTTCCACGTCGAGTTCATCCTGAAAGGCCTGGTTTTCGTAAGTCCGCTCCATGGGAAGCGCCCATCCGGCGCCCGGTTTGTAGCCTTCCACCCACCATCCGTCGAGCACGCTGAAGTGCATCACGCCGTTCATCACCGCTTTCTCGCCGCTTGTTCCGGAGGCTTCGAGCGGACGCGTGGGCGTATTCAGCCAAATATCGACGCCCTGCACCAGCAGTTTCGCCAGCTCAATGTCGTAGTCTGCCAAGAATACGATTTTGCCGAGGAACTGCGGCATCTTCGCCACTTCCACAATGCGCTTGATAAGGTCTTGCCCCGCTTTGTCGGCGGGATGCGCCTTTCCCGCAAATAAAAATTGTATGGGTTGTTTCGGGTTGTTCACAATTTCGCTCAGCCGGTTGAGGTCTTTGAACAGCAGGTGTGCCCGTTTGTAGGTGGCAAACCGTCGTGCGAAACCGATAGTGAGCACGTCGTCGCGCAAAATTTCTTTTATTTCCACCACTTGGTGCGGCGAGAAGTAGGATTGCGACGGGTCGTTGGAAAGGCGCGTTTTGACAGCGTCAACCAACCGTTTGCGCAATTTGTTCCTCACATCCAGAATGGTTTCGTCCGCCACTTTGTGGATGCCGGCGAAACAGCTTTTGTCGTAGTGATGGGTTTGGAAGTCGGCGCCAAACACTTCGCCCTGTATGGCTTTCCATTCGGGCGCCGTCCACGTAGGATAGTGAACGCCGTTGGTCACATAGCTCACGTGCAATTCTTCGGGCAGGTAGCCGGGCCACAAATCTTTCAGCACCTGCTGGCTCACTTTGCCATGCAGCCAACTCACACCGTTCACTTCTTGCGACAGGTTTGCGGCGAGATAACTCATGGAAAATTTTTCGTAGGGGTCTTTCGCGTTAATTTTTCCAAGGCCTACCAGTTGGTCCCATGAAATTTTAAGCCGGTCGGGGTAGTGCGACAAGTACGTGCGGAGCATGTTTTCCTCAAAGGCGTCGTGTCCGGCAGGCACCGGCGTGTGGGTGGTAAAGAGCGACGAGGCGCGCACCACTTCCAGCGCTTCCGAGAAAGTGAGGTTGTCATTGAGTATGAATTCGTGCAGCCGCGCCAGCCCGATAAACGCGGCATGGCCTTCGTTGCAATGATACACGTCTGCGCTAATGCCAAGGCTGCGCAACAGCCTGATGCCGCCTACGCCCAGCAACAGCTCTTGCTTCAGGCGGTTTTCCCAGTTGCCGCCATAGAGGTGATGCGTGATGCTGCGGTCTTCGGGCAGGTTGTCTTCAAAATCTGTGTCGAGCAGGTAAAGTTCAATGCGCCCCACGTCCACGCGCCACACCCGGGCGTAGAGGTTCCGGCCGGGGAACGCAATACTCACAGTGACCCACTTTCCGTCCTTATCATACACCGGCGTTACCGGCGCTTTCATAAAATCCTGCTCGTCGTAGTTGGTAACCTGATCGCCTGCCGACGACAGCTTTTGCGTAAAATATCCATACCGGTAAAGCAAGCCCACACCGGTGATGTGGGTACTTTTGTCGCTGGCTTCTTTCAGGTAGTCGCCGGCCAGAATACCCAGTCCGCCCGAATATGTTTTCAAGGAAGTGTGCAGTCCGTATTCCATGCTGAAATAAGAAATGCGGGGTCCGGTCATTTTTTCCTTTCCCGCCATGTAGCCGGCGAAGCGGCTGTGTACGGCCTTAAAGCGATTTACGAAGTCTGTGTCTTTTTCAAGTTCCTGATAGCGCTTAAACGATATTTGGTCGAGCAGCGCAATGGGATTGTGTCCGCATTTTTCCCAGACGCCGGCGTCAATAGAGCGGAACAAATCAATAGCGTCTTCATTCCAGCACCACCAAAGGTTTTTTGAAAGCTCTTCCAGCGCCGCCAAATTTTCGGGAATTTGTTTGTGAATCATCACGCGGCTCCACGACGGCCGGTTGGCCGGGATGTCATACGACACGTGCTCTTCCGGTTTGGCAGGCCTGTTGGGAATACGCGCCACAACTTTCTCCAACGCCAACATGGCGGCTTTCTTGTAATACTTAATCTGATTGTCCCACAGCGCTACGGTTGATACTTCTTTGGCATTTGTTTTCAGGGCGCTGTTGTCCGCGTCATGGAGTTGTGACACCGACCTAATCTTTTGCGCCACGCCATCAACCACCGAATTGTAATTGGCGTCGTTCCGAAATACAATGTCAATGCTCTTATTTTTTCCCTTGTAATGTGTATTGACCCACTCGCCGAATCCCGACAGGGAGGAGGTGATGGTAGGCACGCTGAACGCGAGGCTTTCGAGCGGCGTGTAGCCCCATGGCTCGTAGTACGAAGGGAACACCGTAAGGTCGAGCCCTGCAAGCAAGTCATAGTAAGGCACGTTAAATATGCCGTCATTGCCGTTGAGGTACGACGGAACAAAAAATATCTTCACCTTATCCTGTGCCGTATTATTAAGTTGATGATAGCGGCAGCGGCACAGTATGGCGTCGTTTTCCTGATTATTCAAGTAATGGGTGAGGTGACTGTTGTCGATATGATGCCTGCCGGCAGGGTATTGCAGGTTATGCAATAATTCTTTATTCGGGCCATGATGGTCGCCGGGCACCATGATAAACGCCAGCACTTCCTTTTGCAACAAATCGTTTTTATTGAGTTGCGCCAAGGCGTCGATGAATATATCAATGCCTTTGTTTCTATATTCGTATCGCCCGCTGATACCAATCAGCAGCGCATTTTTTGCGATGGGCTGGTTGAGCAGCGCTTCGGCTACGTGGCATAATTTTTCGCGTCCGGCTTTTTGCTTTGCCGGCAGTTCACCGGCTGGCGGTATAAAACTATTTTCAAACCCGTTGGGTGTAACCAAATCGACCTCTTTAGAGAGGAAGTGTTTGCACTCGCGGGCGGTGATATCGCTCACCGTAGTAAAACAATCGGCGGCTTGTGCGGCAGCCCTTTCCAAAGAGAAACGGGAAACGACATTAAACCGGCGCGCCATGTCATCGGGGTTATAGCCCTCCATATTGTCATACAGCGGCAGGTTGTTTCCGGCAAGGCAACGGCCAAGTACGGTGGCATGGGTCGTGAAGACACACCCGATTTGCGGCATTTGCATTTTCAAGTAAAGCAATCCTGTGCCGGTCATCCACTCGTGGAATTGCGCCACTACGCGGTGGCGGGCGTTAATGTTGAAGTTGGTGAAACTTTCAATGACCTTTCCGGCGGCGTAGCCGAAAAGCGCCGATTCGATATAATCCCACTGTCCGCTGATGGAGTCGAGGTGATACACTTCCCAGAATTTCGCGAACACCTCATCTTTTTTCGGGATGAACGTGGTGTAATCAACCAGCACAGCGATTGGCTGCCCGGCCACATTCCAGCGGCCAACCCTGATACGCAGGCCTTCTTGGGCTGCCTTCGCCTTCCACGACCGGAGCAGGCGGGGGTCTTCTTCGAAATCGGGATTTCGTTCGGTGTCGCGCCACACGTCGGGACCAATTAAAATATGATTATTCTTCAAGTCTTTCTCCATGTTTAAAGCTTTAGTCGCTACAACGGTGTAGATACCTCCCACTTTATTACACACTTCCCAACTCGTTTCAAATAAAAAATCAGGCTGCATTTTTTCTTTCATATCTCAATTTATTATAGTTTGTTTATAAAACAAAGCCACAGCGTTGCTGTGGCTTTGTTTCAGTTTGTCCTGTGAACAGGAAAAGTAATCATTACTTTTTAGCGGCTACTTTTTTCTTCGGAGCAGCTTTTTTAGCGACTACATTTTTCTTCGGAGCAGCTTTTTTAGCGACTACATTTTTCTTCGGAGCAGCTTTTTTAGAGAC
>JAIRLC010000116.1 GCA_031259645.1 Prevotellaceae bacterium
GTGGTGCCCGACGCCACACAGCCCAAACAACTGTACGTGGCCTTCCGTTTTTCGGAAACACAAGGATTACATTCTTCCGCCAACCTTGCAGGCCGTCCGGTAGTGCTTGAACTCACGCCCGAAAAAGAAGTAAAAGCCATGCCTTCCAACGCCTCTGAGGTGGACAAGAAAGGGAAACGAATAAGTTACCGTATTCCCGAAGTTGTACGGGCGCGTGTGCTCGACGGCCAAACGGTGTTACTGCAAACCCGCTTCCCCGTTTACCAGTTGGGAACGGTGATGACCTTGCCAATAGACTTTTAACGTTAATTTTTCCGGGAGTTTTTTATCGACTGTATATTGTCCCACGTCTTTTTGAAATCGTCGAAATTCATGTTTTGGTAATACTTCGTGTCGCTGGCATATTCGAGGTAGGGTTGAAACTGCTCCAGCGATTGATAACCGGACGTATTGGTAACGGGTTGAAAATTCTCGTTAAAAAAGAAAATCGCGGGGAGATTTTGCTTGTTGAATACATTCAGCAGCATCGACGAAATAAAAAACTGCCCTGCTTTCGCCATCGTAAACCGCACCGCATAAAACCGTGTATTGATTTTCCCCACTACGCTACTGTCGGAAAGCGTTTCTTCCGTCATTTTTTGACACCAATGGCAATCTTCACTGTACACCATAAAAAGAAAATTCCTGGACGTGTCGCGATGAAGCGTTTCCGCTTCTTCCAACGACAGCCAACAAATTCCGGCTTTCGGCAACGTGGTGTCGCCTGCAACCTCTTGGGCGGACAACGACGCCGAAACAACAAACAGCAACACGGTGATTAATAAACTGCGCATCATCTGGTAAAAAACTTTAATTGTTCATGGCCTGTATGATTTTGGGCCATTCCTGCATGAAATTATCCCACTTCATTGTCTTGTAATAATCTTGCGCAATATATACGAGAATAGGCCGCAACTCTTCCGGCGTGCGGTATCCGGGAACTATTGAAATCAGTTGCATACTCTCATCCATGTAGGCAATCGTAGGATAACTCATCTGTCCGTTTAATATCTCTACGGCTAATTCGTGGGAACGATATTCCGGCTTAAAATTGTAGGTGTTTCCCCTTATCGTAATTGGCTTTTTCCCCTCCGCATCTAATTTTACCGGATAAAAATACGCATTCAAATAAGCTGCCACATCTTCTACCTGAAAAGTATTTGCATCCATTCTCTTGCACCATCCGCACCAGTCGGTATAGACGTCAATAAAAAGTTTGCGGGGCTCTTTGGCAACAAGTTTTTCCGCCTCTTCAATAGTAAACCATTTTACGGCAGTGGCCGGCGCCGTATTTGCATCGGGTTGCGTGGCCGTAACCTTCGGGGCTGTCAACAAGCCCGAAAAGATTACTAATATAAAGGTAATTAACGTTTTATACATGATGAGAAAGTATTAATGTATAGAAGTATCAAACTTCAAATGTACGAAAAATATATAAACAGACAACAAAATTAGTGTAATTTAACACCGATGAGGCGGGTAAATTCCTCACGTGTACGGAGATCTTTCATAAAAGTACCGGTGAAAGCCGATGTGGTGGCCACCGAATTTTGCTTTTGCACCCCGCGCATTTGCATGCACGTGTGCGCCGCCTCAATCACCACCGCCACACCCAGCGGATTGAGGGTTTCCTGAATACAATCGCGGATTTGCACCGTGAGGCGTTCCTGCACCTGCATCCGGCGGGCAAAGGCCTCCACCACCCGCGCAATCTTGCTCAACCCGGTGATATAGCCATTGGGAATGTAGGCCACATGCGCCTTCCCGTAAAACGGCAACATGTGATGTTCGCATAACGAATACAACTCAATGTCTTTTACAAGCACCATTTGCTGGTATTCCTCTTTGAACAGGGCCGATTTCAAAATGGCTGCCGGGTCGGTATTGTACCCTTGGGTAAGAAATTGCATCGACCGCGCCACCCGTCCGGGTGTTTTTTTCAGTCCGTCGCGTCCGGCATCCTCCCCCAGTAAAGATAGAATAGCCTCATAATGTGACATTAACGCCTTAGTGGCGTCTTCATCAAAATGTTCAACTTTTGTGTACATAAAATAAATCGTAAATTTACGGCAATTATACGAAAAAAAATTAAAATTCCGCTTTATGAAACTTCTTATTACGGCTGCTACGCCCGAAGAACTCCTGATAGCCCAACAATTGGCTGTTGTCACGCCGGAAACGTGCCACTGTGCGGTAACCGGCGTCGGCCTGGCTCCCACAGCCTATCACACCCTCAAATGTTTACAGGCCGGCCACTATGACTTGGCGGTGAATATCGGCATTGCCGGGAGTTTTACGGAGCGGCTGCCTGTGGGCAGCGTCTGCGCCGTAAATAAAGAATACTTAGGCGATTGCGGCATTCAAACCCCGAAAGGTTTTTTCACATTGTTTGACGAACATATTTTGAATGCCAATACGTTTCCTTTTGTGGATGGAGCGCTCCACGCCCCTGCACAGCCCATGACGCACTTAGCCGGTATTCCGGTGGCCACAGGCGTTACGGTGCATACGGTAAGCGGCGAGCCGCAACGCATTGCCGAATTGCAGTCGCGCTTCTCGCCCGACATTGAAACAATGGAGAGCGCCGCATTTTTTTATGTCTGCCTGCAGGAAAAAATCCCATTTCTTGCCCTGCGCGCCATCTCCAACAAGGTAGAGCCCCGCGACAAATCAAAGTGGAATATTCCGCTGGCCCTGCAAAATCTAAGTAATATGTTGAAAAATTATATATATGAAATATAAGTTAGGGGTAAAGAGTTAAGCATTAAGCGTAACAGACCATAGACCATAGCGTTTCAGATAATAGACAAAAATTCGTAAGTTTTTTTGTTATGGCGGTTTCTCATCTGTCCGGAGTACTAATACGACGCGGGGTTTTCCTGCCCCGCGTTTTTTAAGCATCTGCCTATTGGTTTAGAATTTCTTCGATCTTTTCTTTACTTAGGTTGGTGATGATTTGGAGTTGCGCTATAGTAAATCCGTTACGCTTCCCGCTGATGATTACTTTTTCCATGCCAATGGCTTCGCCCTCTGCCCTTCCTTTTTCTATACCCTTTTCCAT
>JAIRLC010000186.1 GCA_031259645.1 Prevotellaceae bacterium
GCAGAAAAACGCTACTTCACCCGGCCGGGATTTTTGCCGATAAATGCTGCCCAACTTTTGAAACCGCCTTGCGCGGCCGGCCGGTTCGATTGGAAGAAGTGGCACATGGCGGCAGCCAACCCGTCGGTGGCGTCGAGGTTTTTGGGCATGTCTGTGAGGTGGAGCAGTTTTTGCAAAATGGCGGCCACCTGTTCTTTGGAAGCCGCGCCCTGTCCGGTGATGGCGAGTTTAATTTTGCGCGGCGCATATTCGGTGATGGCGATGTTGTGTGCCAAAGCAGCGGCAATAGCCGTGCCTTGCGCGCGGCCCAATTTCAACATGGATTGTACATTCTTGCCGTAAAACGGCGCTTCAATGGCCAGTTCGTCGGGATGATACCCTTCAATGAGTTGTGTAACCCGTTCGAAAATATATTGCAATTTGAGGTAATGGTCGCTTATTTTTCGCAGGTCGATGACGCCAATCACCAACAATTCGGCGCGGTTGCCGGTGGCTTTAATAATGCCGTATCCCATGATGGTGGTGCCGGGGTCGACGCCCATAATCACACGTTCGTGAACGGTTGTTGCGGTTTTTATTTTTTGTGAAGCCATAAAATTATGATTCGATGATTAAATAACCGGTAACGGCGCTGATAAAACGGGCCTTGCTGTAACCCTTTACCCAGCGCCGGTAGCCGTAGTCCCACATTTCAAAGTCAATCGTTTTTTTGTGCACCTGCAAATCAAAAATCCTGATGTAGTGGCTTCCCCAAAGCAACAATTCCCGGCTTTCCCGGAAATATCCGGCATCCACCATCAGGAATAAGGTTTTCCCGGCTTTGCAGGCTTCTGTAATCTCGGTCATGGTGCGCCGGTCGGAAGGGCGCATGTCATGTATGGCGCCGCCTTTTGCCGTGAAGTTCGCATGGAAAAAATCCCGGGCAATCACTTTTAATTGCTTGAACAGCGTGGAAGCAAAATGCAAGCGTTTTGAAAGTGCGCCTTTTTTGAATGAGCCGCTGCCGATTAATCCCGGATAGCGATGTTTTAAGCTTAATAAAAGGACTTGGTCGGCCTGGTTATCGCTCAATAATTCCGAATGTGTCACGTATTGTTGCCCTTTCATTTCACGGTATTCCGTTTCTGATTTTTTTTCGCCGTCATAAATTCTTCCGGCAAAGGATCTTGTTTGTGCATCGGGGGACAGCAAAACGGAGTCTTTTCCATTATAATAAACGGCCTTGCCATGCCGGAAAAGGTCAATCATGAGTTGTGTGTATGCCTTTTGGTTACGGAGAAGCAGTAAATTTACGATGAGTATGGAAGGCCCGCAAAATTGCGATCCGAATCCCTGGCAAAATTTCTCCGGCTCATAAAGCCGGCGCCTGATATTGTCGATATAATTTTGTGGATTTATATTTTCGAAATATTCGCTTTTTTGCGGATGTGTTTCTTCGAATCGGGCAAGCATTTCCAACGCCACGCTATCGGGCGCGTTGCCGAGGCAGGCCGGCAAAAAGAGAAGATACAGACAGAAAAAAATAAATAAAAAATGTTTCATCACATTAAATGCCTACTGATTTTTCTATTGTTTCGGGAAGATACCGGTATTCCAATTCATGTACTTTTGCAGCGACTGTTTCGGGCGTGTCGTGGGGTAAAACGGTGCAGCGTGCTTGAAAAAGTATTTCGCCGCGGTCATATTCTGCATCTATCCGGTGAATGGTGATCCCCGTTTCCTTGTCGGCGTTGGCCACCACAGCGCGATGCACGCGCATGCCGTACATTCCTTTGCCGCCGTATTCAGGCAATAGCGCCGGGTGAATATTGATGATGCGATGCGGAAAAGCGGCCAGCAAATTTTCGGGAACGAGCCACAGGAAGCCGGCCAATATAATATAGTCAATGCGATATTCCCGTAATTTTTGCAAAACGGCGTCACTGTGATAAAAATCTGTTTTGTTGAATACGCAAGTGGGGACGCCTAACTTTTCGGCGCGTTGCAGCACCGGAGCAGTGGCACAATTGCTCAACACCAGACCAATACGGATGTGAGCGTGCTGTTTAAAATACCGGATAAGGTTTTCGGCGTTGCTTCCCGCTCCGGAGGCAAATATAGCGAGGTGAGTCATGAGTTATACACATTTGATTACTAACACAATAAAAGTCGTTACCATGTCTTATTACAAAGGGCAAAGGTAGGAAATTAATGAAAAACGAACGGTATTTTACCATTTTTTTGTATATTTGCATATTAAAATATCAAGTAGATAACCTGACCCTCAATGGAGCCGACGCGAATATTATTTGTTTGTACAGAAATGGAGCCTTATCTTCCGGCGTCGGAAATAGCTACTATAGTGAGGACGCTTTCACAGGGTATTCAGGATAAAGGTCATGAAATCCGGGTGTTTCTTCCCCGTTATGGTTGTGTAAATGAGCGTCGTAATCAATTGCATGAAGTGATCAGGCTGTCGGGCATGAATTTGATTATTGACGACACCGACCATCCTTTGATTATTAAAGTGGCGTCGCTTCCTGCTGCCCGCATGCAGGTTTACTTTATTGATAATGACGATTATTTTCAGCGGAAGTCTACTTTTTTTGATGAGGAGGAAAAATTTTTTGAGGACAATGATGAACGGAGTATTTTCTTTATACGCGGCGTATTGGAAACCGTTAAAAAATTGCGGTGGTCGCCGAATGTGGTGCACTGCCATGGTTGGTTTACCGCCTTGCTGTCGATTTTTCTGAAGAAGTCGTACAAGGATGATCCTTTATTCGCCAAGACAAAAATAATATTGTCGCTCTACAACGAGGCGTTTCCGCAGTTGTTTAGCGCCAAGTTCAAGGAGAAAATGGTGAGAGATGGCATTAAGCCTAAGGATGTGGAGATATTGAGCAACCCAAGTTATGAAAATTTAATGAAACTTGCCATTCAATATGTGGATGGCGTGATTATAGGCGACCGGAATGTGAGTAAAACGTTGGAAAGCCATGCGAAGAGCCAGAAGAAACCGATATTGAACTATCATGGGGGAAATTATGTGGAAGCCTATAATTCATTTTATAATAAAATAATTGCTAAATGAACAGTCGAAATTTAAAAATCTTTTTTGTTGTCATAGGAATTGCTTCTTTGTTGAACGCTTGTGTAGAAGTGGATAAAACACTTGGGCTTGATTTCGTGCCCGGTAATGCTATGATTGATGTGGAACAAATTGAATTTACCCTTCCGATATCCACCGCAAAGGTGGATTCTGTGCTTACTTCTTCTACAAGCGTGGGCGCTGTGGGGTGGCTCAACCAGAAACTTTTCGGGCTGTTTACGGCCGGCTCGGTATTCCGCATGCTCCCCTACTCCCTTGGGTTTGATTATGGAAAAGAGGAAGATGTGAAACTTGATTCGGCCGTGCTGACGATTTACGTGGCCAGCCGCACGCAACTCGATACCACATCCTTGTCGCAACCGCTTTCCCTCTACCTGTTGGATCGTGATCTGGCATATAGTACGTCCTATTATAGCAATACTTTGAAACCGGACGATCATCTGTCGATGGAGAAGGTTAGTAAGGATTATACCTATAAAGGGGAAGATACGATAAGAATACATTTGGATGGCGTTTTTGCAGAAAAAATAATGTTTGCTACGGAAGAAGAAAGGGCCAATGACACTTTGTTTCTGCAAAAGTTCAAAGGGTTTTATTTAAAAGCAGAAAATTCGGAAACAGTTGGTGAGGGTAAAGGACAAGTGAGCTATTTTGATTTAACATCCACCTATCTCACGTTCACTTATCATCATGCGGACAACGATACCGCGCGTTACTTTTACTATTTCATAGAACAGAGCACCCCTAATTTTAATGTGTATTCACACAGTTCTGGTTCTTTGTCGAATTCCACATCGATCGAAACAGTATATATGGAAGGATTGGCCGGGGTGAAGCCCTATATCAATTTTGACTGGGTAAAAGATAGCATAGAAAACCGGCTACAGCAGGCAGGAAAGGATATTTCGAAGTTGGCGATTAGCAAAGCCGAACTGGTGGTTCCGGTAGATTATCCAACGTCTTCGTTGGACTTGTGCCCCACGCCATTGACGCTGGCCTACAAAGACACTACCGATGCGTTTACTTTTCTGACGGATACGTATTTTGACAGTTTCGGCGGTGCGCTTAACCGCTCATTGCAACAATATAGTTTTAATCTCACGTATTATGTGCAGGGTTTCTTTAATAACCAGACGCTGTACCACACCCCGGCGAGGGATATGTATCTTTATCCGATCTATTCCACGTATGACAGTTACGGCTCGGAAGTCAAGTTGTTGGAAAGGAACTACTATAGCTGCGGAATACTCAAGGGAGCGCCCGACGTGAAATTGAAATTGACCTACACGATGTTGAAATAATAAAGAATTTGTCTATCTTTGCATCCCTGAAACGATAAAATGACTCCGTAGCTCAGTTGGTAGAGCAACAGACTCTTAATCTGTGGGTCGTGGGTTCGACCCCCACCGGGGTCAC
>JAIRLC010000003.1 GCA_031259645.1 Prevotellaceae bacterium
CAGTACCACGCATACGCGCTACACAACTTCCGCACAATTCCTCAAATTGCTTCACTACCGGAAGACATGATTAGGGATATTGAAACGGTGGGAAAAGTATTGCCGTTCAAAACGAATAATTACGTAATAGACGAACTGATTGACTGGGGCAGGGCAGAGGACGATGCGTTGTTTACGCTCAATTTCCCGCGCCGCGATATGCTGGAAAAACGGCACTATGCAACGGTAGAGCGACTAATGGCGCAAAATGTTTCCAAAGAAATATTAGACGCCGAAATCCAACGCATACGATTATTGTTAAACCCCAACCCGGCGGGGCAGGAGCATAATGTGCCCTATCTGGGCGAAATCAAATTAAGGGGCATTCAGCATAAATACCCGGAAACCGTCCTGTTTTTCCCCAGTCAGGGGCAGACATGTCATGCGTACTGCACTTTTTGCTTCCGCTGGCCGCAATTTTCGGGCATGAGTGGGTTGAGGTTCGCGATGAAAGAAACCGACCTGCTGCTGAAATACCTTCGCCTGCACGGGGAGGTAACGGATATTCTTTTCACCGGCGGCGACCCGATGACCATGAGCGCTGCCATATTGGATTCGTATATCACTCCTTTGCTAACGCCTGAATTTGCGCATATCCGCTCTATCCGTATCGGCACAAAATCATTGACCTACTGGCCCTATCGCTACTTAACGGATGACGACAGCGATGATTTGTTGCGCTTGTTTGAACGCGTGATTAAGTCCGGCAAAAACTTATCGGTGCAGGCGCATTTCAACCATCCGCGGGAGCTGCAGACCGAAGCGTTGCGGAAAGCCATAATAAGAATACGGAGTACCGGTGCGCAAATTCGCACCCAGTCGCCGGTTATGCGGCACATTAACGACAAGCCGGAATTGTGGTCGGAGATGTGGCGCAAACAAGTTGATTTGAATTGCATCCCTTACTACATGTTCATTGCACGCGACACGGGCGCCAAGCATTTTTTCGAACTTCCGTTGGAAAAATGTTGGAATATTTTCAGGCGGGCGTATCGCAAGGTGAGCGGCTTGTGCCGTACGGTGCGCGGCCCGAGCATGAGCGATCATCCGGGAAAAATACAGGTGTTGGGCGTGCAGGAAGTAAAAGGCGAGAAAGTATTCGTGTTACGGTTTCTTCAAGGCCGCAATCCCAAGTGGGTTGACATTCCGTTCTTCGCGGCCTACGACCCCAGAGCCACGTGGTTCAACCAACTGAAACCGGCATTTGGAGAAGCGAAGTTCTTCTTTGAGGAATCGAAAACACCTGTCATTACAAAACCATTTTTGTTCGAGTAATGTTTGGCGTAGCGTCACAGGAGGAACAAGTCACAAAGTTTCATGATTAAAAATTCAATAATTCAAAAATACAAAGGGGTTAAATGTTGGAGCGCACGCGAACGGAGATTTTTGTTTTTTGAATATAAATAAGTACTTTTGTAGTGAAATTTAAAAGTCATTTGCTTATGAATACCATATTGTTACAGGTGAATAACCGGCCGGCTTTAAATCTCTTGTACGAAATGCAGGCATTAGATTTGGTAAAGGTATTGAAAGAATACCCGCGTCCGGAAGCCAAGACTAAGTTGTCGGACAGGTTCAGGGGCGTTTTTTCAATAGAGGCCGGTAAGAGTTTTAAGGCACACACTCAACTTATGCGTGAAGAATGGGACAGTATCTGATAGATAATAATGTAATATCGGATTATTTTACAGGACAGTATTCCGATAAAGCAATGAATTTTGTGTCGGATATAATAAATATGACGCCTAATATTTCTGTCATTACTGTTATAGAGGCGCTTTCATGGCATAGTTCGGAGAAGAAATACGAAACTGTTATAAAAGATTTCATTGATAATTCCAATGTATTGGGTCTTTCTCAAAAAGTAGTAGAGCGGTGCGTGCAAATTCGGCGGAGCAAAAAGATTAAAACGCCGGATGCCATTATTGCAGCAACTGCCATCGAAAATGGTCTTACGCTTATCTCGAGCGATAATGATTTTACTAATATCCCGGATTTGGCGCTTATTAATCCAAATGACTTGTAGCCATTGTAATCTTTAAATCTTTAAATTTTGAAATCTTCTATCTACTTGCTCTTATCCGGGCCGGGCGGAGAAGCGAAGTTCTTCTTTGAGGAATCGAAAACACCTGTCATTACAAAACCATTTTTGTTCGAGTAATGTTTGGCGTAGCCTCACAGGAGGAACAAGTCACAAAGTTTCATGATTTAAAAATTCAATAATTCAAAAATTAGTTTTACCTTTGCGACAATAAATCCACCAAAAAATTGTACCATTTGTTTTACTAATTTTTATGCCTATGTTAAAGACGGAAGAAATAACCCGGTTGTTTACTCAATTTGAAAGTGTTGCCTCCGAATACAAAGGAGTTGAGTGTTGGAGCGCACGCGAATTGCAATTCTTATTAGGATATACCCAGTGGCGTAATTTTTTGAACGCCATAGAAAAAGCTAAGGACGCATGTCGTAATGCCGGGGTAAATATCCCCGACCATTTTGCTGACGTCAGCAAAATGGTCGGGATAGGCTCAGGGGCTGAAAAAGAGATAGATGACATTCTCCTTACACGCTATGCCTGCTATCTGATTGCACAAAATGGCGATAGCCGGAAGGCGGAAGTTGCTTTTGCACAAACCTACTTTGCGGTACAAACTCGTCGTTCTGAACTCATTGAGCAGCGCTTACAGGAGGCGGAAAGGGTAGAAGTGCGTGCCAAACTGCGTGAAACGGAAAAA
>JAIRLC010000080.1 GCA_031259645.1 Prevotellaceae bacterium
TTTACCAAATGGATACAATGTTGCATCTATAATCCCGGCATCCATAGCTTCATTAAAAATGGCACGTAGACTGCAGATGTACATTCCAATAGTAGTGTAGCTTTTTCCTTGAGTTATCATATATTTTTCATACCCATTAAGCCACGATACCGTACCCTTAGATTATCAAATGAAAATTTTCCCATAATTTAGATTTTTTTGTAGATTCAAAAAATTGTTATATATTTGCAAAAAATTCATATTTGTAATTATTACAATTTTAAAATGAATATAAAAGTACAAACTATTGAACGATTACAGCAGTTTGGCATAAGACCCTCACTGCAACGGATCGCCATTATGCATTATTTAATGGGGCATTTGACGCATCCTAATGTGGATACCATTTATAATGCATTACATTCCTCAGTGCCTACATTATCGAAAACAACGGTGTATAATACGTTAAAGTTGTTTGCCGAACAGGGTGCGATTCTTGAAATCAACATTGACGACAGGCACGTGCGTTATGACGCGGATATTACACAGCATGCGCACTTCAAATGCAAGCAATGCGGGTGTGTGCACGACCTGCCCATACGCGATGCGAAATTTACAGCTAAAAAGCGAATAAACGGTTTCCGGATTACCGAAAGCCAACTTTATTATAAAGGATATTGTCCAAATTGTAGTTCTTAAAAAACATTATTATTAATTTTTAAATTTTAATTACCATGAAAAAGAAATGGATATGTACGGTATGTGGCTACGTACATGAAGGAGATGAAGCGCCTGCACAATGCCCGCAATGTAAACAGCCCAAGGAAAAATTCAAGGAATTGGTGGAAAGCGAAGGCGCATTGAAATTTGTTGATGAGCATGTAATAGGCGTCGCCAAAGGCGTTGACCCTGTTATTCTCGAAGGGTTGAAAGCGCACTTTATGGGTGAATCTACCGAGGTGGGCATGTACTTGGCCATGAGCCGTCAGGCCGACCGCGAAGGCTATCCCGAAGTGGCGGAAGCGTTCAAACGTTACGCTTGGGAAGAGGCCGAACACGCTTCCAAATTTGCGGAATTGTTGGGTGAAGTAGTTTGGGACACCAAAACAAACCTCAAAAAACGCATGGAAGCGGAAGCCGGCGCTTGCGAAGATAAAAAGCGCATCGCTACGTTGGCCAAACAACAAAATTTAGACGCTATTCATGACACGGTACACGAAATGTGTAAAGATGAAGCGCGTCACGGTAAGGGTTTTGAAGGGTTATACAACCGTTACTTCAAAAAATAAACCGCTACCGGAACTTTTTAATTAATCAATGGCTCATGAGGAGCGCACCCTGTTGTTTACAGCATTGTGCGCTCTTTTTTTTGCCTCTAATCAGGATGAACGGATGGTGCATGCGGGCAACAGGGCAGCCACAAAGCCAATGGCCGACACCGACACTGATACCCATAACACATCGCTCCACAGCACCGTCACCGGATAGGCCGGCACCAGGAAGTTGCCGGGCATGCCCACAATACCGAACTGCTGTTGCAGAAAACACAGCAGCAATCCGCCAAGCACCCCACACACCACGCCACACAGCGAAATCATCCACCCTTCCAGTAAAAACACCGACCGGATCAGTTTAGCGCCTGCGCCCAAGCATCGCAAGGTGTAGGCGTCGTCTTTCTTTTCAATGATAAGCATCGCCAACGACGCCAACATATTGCACGAGATAATAATACTGATAAAAATAAGAATGGTGTAAATGATTGCTTTTTCGGTCTTCATCATGGCATAGATGGCCTCGTTTTGCTGGTAGCGGTCTTTGACTTCAAAGCCGTTGCCCAGTGCATTTCGCAGTTTTCCGGCCATAACGGCTGCATCCGCTTCCGCCTGCAGGTGCACTTCAATGGCGCTCACGGCGTCGGTGTAATCCGCCAGACGCCGGACAAATGCAATGGGCACGAACACATACTTGCTGTCGAAGGCCTGCTCCACCGCAAACACGCCCACCGGATACAGGTAGTCGCTGTTCAACGATGCGGCAGGGTTCACTAAGGAAATCCGGCCCTCGCGACGCGGCAAATACACTTTCAACGGGTCGATAAAATAAATACCTATCCGCAGTTTATTGACTATGGCGCGGCCTACTACGGCCTGCTCTATCTCGCCATGGTACAATTCAAATTCACCGCTTATCACCTTGCCCCGGAGCGGGGTGACAGCTTCATAAGTGCTGTCTACGCCTTTCAGGGTGACGATATCCTGCTTGTCGCGATACTCCAGCAGCACGTTTTCCTCCAGCACTTCCGACCACGAAGCAATGCCGGGCAAGGTTTTGAGGGAGTCGAACACCGGCGTGCGGGGCGAAAAGGTTTTCCCCTCAGCAGGCGTGATGCGCAAATCGGCGTCGAACGTGTGGTAGAGCGACTCCACCAACCCGTCGAAGCCGTTGTACACCGACAGCACCACGACCAGCGCCAGCGTGCCCACCGCAAGTCCCGCCACGCTAATCATCGAAATGATGTTGATGACGTTGTGCGACTTCTTGGCGAACAAGTACCGCCAGGCAATGAAGAGTGACAAGGGTTTATTCACGGGAAACCGGTATAAAATTTGTGTTATTTCTTTAGCAGTTCGTCGATGCGCGACACATAGTCGAGGGAGTCGTCCACAAAAAACGACAGCTCAGGCACGATGCGCATCTGCTTGGCCACGCGCCTGCCGAGCTCCCCCCGAATAGCGCGGTTGTGCTGCGCCACCGTATTCATCACTTCCGGCGTTTTGGCAGAAGGGAATATGCTCAGGTGTACCCGCGCCAGCCCCAAATCGGGGCTCATCCGCACGCCGGTAACCGTTACCATGGCGCCGCCGTAAACGGCCATGCCCTGTTGCCTGATGATGTCGGCCAGGTCTTTCTGTAATTGCTTTCCTACTTTCTGCTGGCGTGTGCTTTCCTGTTCCATGACAAAATATTTTATGTACAAAGGTAGTAATTTCTTATCTTTGCAAAAAATATAGCTGTTTTATGAAAGAAATCGTCCTTAGCGGCATACGTTCCACCGGCCACCTTCACTTGGGGAATTACTTCGGCGCACTGCGCAATTTTATCACCATGCAGGCCGAACACCGGTGTTATTTCTTTATCGCCGACCTGCACTCGCTCACCACCCACCCCAAACCCGACGATTTTCACGGTAATGTGCACCGTGTACTTACCGAATACCTGGCCGCAGGATTAGACCCGGAAATGGCTACTATCTTTGTGCAGAGCGACATTCCCGAAGTGGCGGAACTGTATGTGCTGCTGAACATGATTGCCTACAAGGGCGAACTGGAACGCACCGCGTCGTTCAAAGACAAGGTGCGCAAACAGGAGGACAATGTGAACGCAGGCCTCCTCACTTATCCGGTGCTCATGGCCGCCGACATCCTGATACACCGCCCGGCAAAAGTGCCCGTAGGCAAAGACCAAGAACAGCATCTGGAAATTACGCGCACGCTGGCGCGCCGCTTCAACCGTTTATACGACACGGACGTTTTCCCCGAGCCCACGGCATTTAACTTCGGCAGCGAATTGGTCAAAATACCCGGATTGGACGGCGCCGGAAAAATGGGCAAGAGCGAAGGCAACGGCATCTTCCTCGCCGACGACGAAAAGACCATCCACAAGAAAGTGATGCGCGCCGTAACCGACAGCGGCCCCACGGCGCCCAACAGCGAAATGCCCGACCCTATAAAGAACATCTTCACACTCCTGCAGGTGGTGTCGGCGCCCGATGTGGTGGCGCATTTCCGCGCGGCCTACAACAATTGCACCATCCGCTACGGCGACCTGAAAAAGCAATTGGCCGAAGACATCTGCAAGGTAACCCTGCCCATCCGTGCGCGCATACAGGAAATCGGCGCCGATGCCGGCTATCTGCGAAAAGTGACGCAACGCGGCGCGGCACAAGCCCGCGAGAGCGCCCAAGCCACCCTGAAAGAAGTCCGCAAGGCCGTGGGGATAAGGGAGTTTTAAATTTTATGAAATCCATCATTCGCCCATTTCAACGGATTGTTGATGATGTA
>JAIRLC010000113.1 GCA_031259645.1 Prevotellaceae bacterium
AACGGATGAATTTCTTGAAATGTTTTCAATATGTGACTGCATATCAATATGTTAATTGTTTCTCCATGTAATAATATTTAGGTCGGGAATTATACATGAAAATCTGTGATGTTTACAAAACGCTGGAAACTTCAATATGGTAATTGGGTTTTAGCTATACGAAAGCTTTTTTGCACCACCAATTTATGGCGCTATCATCTCCTTGTCGTCACCATTCTCACTGCTTCACCGGCCCATAATACCAGCGACGTAAAGCCAACAATGATTACCCAATCACTCCATTGCAGGGGTACCACGTTAAACATTTCTCCTCCAATGGTAACAATGAGCCATTGGCCAAAGAGAATTACGGCAGCAATGGCCAGAAAGCCGCTGCATTTACCGAGCACTGCAAAAGCAGACTTTCCAGACATAAATGCTTTGGCATTGAACATATTCCAAAATTGAAGCAGAACGAATATCGTGAAAAATAGCGATAGCTCGTAAGAAGAAAGTCCGCTCCCTGCACCGAAATTGAAAAAGCTTGCGGCAAACTCTTTCACGCTGAAATTGCTTAAAGAGGTAACGTCTGCATGCTTAAAATACTGAATTAACCCAAACAGCGCCGCTACAAAGATAATCCCCACGCCTAAAATACTTTTTGCCATCGGCTTACTGATAATGTAGTCGGTTGTTTTTCGCGGTTTGTCGCTCATTACCTTTTCGTTGGGCGGTAGGGACGCCAACGCCAACGCCGCAAACGTATCCATAATCAGGTTTACCCACAACATTTGCGTAACGGTTAGCGGCGACTCTGTGCCGAGAAATGCGCCGATTAGTACGATAAGGCACGCCGCCACATTGATGGTCATCTGGAAGAGGATAAACCGCTGAATGTTCTGATACAGCGACCGCCCCCACATTACAGCGCGCGAAATGCTGCTGAACGAGTTGTCCAAAATGGTAATGTCGCTTGCCTCTTTGGCAACGGACGTACCATCGCCCATCGAAAGCCCAACCTGCGCCTGATTCAACGCCGGGGCGTCATTGGTGCCGTCGCCGGTGACAGCCACCACCTGATTTTTTTGCTGTAAGAGCTGCACCAATCGCTGCTTGTCCATTGGCCGGGCGCGGGAAAGAATCTTCAAATTCAAAATCCTCTCTAACAACGATTCGTCAGACATAGCGGTAAATTCCGCTCCCGTGAGGTGGTGCGATTCGTCTTCGTTTTTGTCCCAAAGTCCGATTTGGCGGCCGATTTCCTTTGCTGTGCCCGGAGTGTCTCCGGTTACAATTTTCACGCCAATGCCGGCGTTCAGGCAGCTCTTTACGGCATCCGGCACTTCGGCGCGAACAGGGTCGGATATGGCGACAATGCCCAAAAAAGTCAAACTCACGTTTTGTAATTCGCCTTCACGAATATAGTCTTTATCGTCTTCGATGATTTGACAGGCAAACCCCAGCGTGCGCATCGCTTTACTTTGGTATTCGAGCAATTGTTTGTGCACTTCTTCTTTTGCTACCGGTAAGGTTCTACACACATCCAACACGATTTCCGGAGCGCCTTTCACGTACAATACTTTTTTGTTCAATAAAGGCGAGTTCACGATGGTAGCCATGTATTTGCGCTCGGTAGAAAAGGTTAGCTGTTCTACCACTTCCGCATCTTCACGCAGCGGCAGGTAGCTGATGTTGTTGTCGTGCAGCCACAGCAGCAAAGCGCCTTCGGTTGGATTGCCCAAAGCCTTGACTTTTGCGGCGTCGGAGAAATCAAGATAGGCCGTTGAATTGACAGCGATGCCTTCTTT
This sequence comes from Prevotellaceae bacterium, assembly GCA_031259645.1. Taxonomy (GTDB): domain Bacteria; phylum Bacteroidota; class Bacteroidia; order Bacteroidales; family UBA932; genus JAIRLC01. The sequence continues at coordinate 1,788 of JAIRLC010000113.1, forward strand.
TATTACGTCTGTGATGCCTTCGCTTCCATAAAATTTTGTTTCATAAATTTTCATTTGATTTTGCGTGAGCGTACCGGTCTTGTCGGTACAAATGACGGTGGCGGCGCCCATTGTTTCGCAGGCGTGCATTTTGCGAACGAGGTTGTTGGCGGAGAGCATTCGCTTCATGCTCAACGCCAAGCTCAACGTAACGCTCATCGGCAGCCCTTCCGGCACCGCTACCACAATTACCGTTACGGCAATCATAACCGTTTTGAGAAAATAGCCGCCGAATTGAATCCAATCGAAGGCTTCCAGCCCGATGAAATAGTTGGTCAACCGTCCGATAATGATTAATGCAGCAATGGCATAGCTCACTTTGGTAATTAAATCTGCCAGCTTGTTCAGCTGCCGATTGAGCGGAGTTTCTACGCTGCTGTCGATTTGAGCGCCTTCATAGACGTTGCCGTACTCGGTGGCGTCGCCTACTTTTACAACCCGCATAATACCGTGCCCGTCGGCAACGGTCGTGCCCTTCAGGGCGTGGTTGGAGGGATAAGTGGCGTCCGTGTCGAAGTCGGCGGGGTTGGTTGTTTTCCTAATGACCGGCTCGCCGGTAAGCGTCGATTCGTTGATTTGCAGGGCTACGGCTTCCAAAAGTTCGCCGTCGGCAGGCACTTCTTCGCCGGTTTCCAGAATCACAATGTCGCCAACGACAACTTCTTTTTTGGGGATTTGGCAGATGTTTTCGTTGCGAATTACTTTCACCGGCGTGTCGTCGTTCACCTTGTTGAGCACCTCGAATTTTTTGTTGGCGCTCAGCTCAAAGCAAAAACCAACTACGGTGGCCAGCAGCACGGCTATCAGAATGCCCGCAGGTTCAAAGAAAGCGCTTGCGCCGGCATGCCCCGAAAAAAACTCATAGCACGACACGCCGATGGATAATCCCAGAGCAATCAGGAGAATGATGATAATGGGGTCGGTAAATTTTTCAAAGAACTGCGCCCACAACGATTCTTTTTTCGGCGGAGTAAGAATATTTTCGCCGTGCCGGTTGCGGCTTTCGAGTACTTGGGCGTTGGTTAAGCCGGTGTAGTGATGTTTGTGCTCCATAAATTGCTGTTTTTTTAACATGGTTTATTATTTAGACAATTTTGATTGATAATTTACTCCCTGTTTCAGATAGCTCATCAACAGGATGACACTCATTAGTGTAAGAAGCAAGCCTAAAATATTCCATCCTAATGTGTCGTATAATCCGTGGATGACAGCGGGAACAAATATAGCCAGAAAATATAAGGATCGCCGGTATTTTGGGTACAAATTAGCGAATGCAATAAAATATCCAGCCATACCTGTCCATATTGCATGTAGGAAAGGTAAACTGGTAAGCCTTGCTACATTCATGAAAAAGGCATTAGCATAATCTAACTGAGTATTAATAGATGTCTGGTATTGAACGCCTTCAAATACGCCAAACGCAATGCCTGACATTAAACCGTAGAATACCAGTGATTGTGGAACATACGGTTCTTTTGCCTTGTAAACAATCAACAACAAGGGAATTGCTTTAACAGTTTCTTCAAGTAATCCTACTCCCAAAATAAATCCTATCGACCTGAATATAAAATAATTACTTTCCGTGAGATCATACAATAAACTAATACCTGGCCACGCCGGAAAGCGTAAAATATCCCATATTATAAACACAAATACTTGAAGGATAAAAAACAGGGCTATCGTTGTCTTTGTATTGATTTGTGACGTTTTGAAAAAATAAAAAAAGAATAAACCCCAAATAATGGAAAAATATAGGGAAATGACATAAAAAGTGATGAATGGACTTGCTGAAAAAAAACTAATCAAAAAGG
>JAIRLC010000114.1 GCA_031259645.1 Prevotellaceae bacterium
TTATGTCCGACATTCACTGCATTGCGAATTCTTGTGAGAAAATCTGCGATTGGATCAGTCATTTGTTTTGTTTTTTAATTTCAGCGCTCCTGCGCCCGATATCCTTTATTAATTATTAGTTAAGAGTTAAGAACTAAGAGTTAAGAGTTTTTGTGTATTTTGGTTTAATAAATAAACATGAAATGAAAGTCAGACAAATCCCCGTTATGATAGCGATAAGCCATAAGTGAACGATGGCGTCTGCCCTGTCTATGTTAGCTATCATGTAAATCAAAGCCAGAATGATGATAGAACTACCTACACCTAACAATAACTTGCCGACTGTTGTTAATCTTGACTGTGTTAATATTAAACTTTTCATTATTTACAAGTTTTAAATTGGCCTTTTGCTCTTTTTCAATTCTTAACTATTAACTCTTAGTTCTTAACTATTTTTTACCAGCTTGCTTTGCGCACACCCGGGATGAGGCCTTTGCTGGCCATCTCGCGGAATTGGATACGGCTGATGCCGAATATACGCATGTAACCTTTCGGACGGCCGGTGAGCGAGCAGCGATTGTGTAAACGAACCGGGCTTGCATTCCTGGGCAATTTGGCCAATCCGGCATAGTCGCCCGCCTCTTTCAGGGTTTTGCGTTTTTCTGCATATTTCGCCGCTAACTTTGCACGTTTCACTTCGCGTGCCTTCATTGATTCTTTTGCCATAGTTTACTTCTTGTTAGCGTTTTTAAAAGGTAATCCGAATGCGCGAAGCAGTGCGTATGCTTCTTTATCGTTCCCGGCGGTGGTGACAAATGAAATTTCCATGCCGAGGATTTTTGTGATTTTATCAATATCAATTTCAGGGAAAATGATTTGTTCCTTGATGCCTAACGAGTAATTGCCGCGTCCGTCGAACTTGTCGGTAATACCTTGAAAGTCGCGGATACGGGGCAATGACACCGATACCAGGCGGTCTAAGAACTCATACATTTTCGCACGGCGCAACGTCACTTTCACCCCGATGGGCATGCCTTTGCGCAGTTTGAAATTTGAAATGTCCTTCTTTGAAAAAGTTTGAATGGCCTTTTGACCGGCAATGGCGGTCAGTTCGTTTTGCGCCACTTCGATCAGCTTTTTATCGCCTACGGCAGCGCCCACACCTTGATTGATGGTGATTTTCTCAAGACGCGGAACTTGCATTACCGATTTGTAATTAAATTCCTTCATCAACGCGGCAACAATTTCTTCTTTGTACTTTTTTTGCAGAGCCGGAATGTATCCCGAAGGCACAGGTTGTTGCGCGCCTGTTGCTTTTGCTCCTTCTTTCTTTGCCATTATTTAATCTCCTCTCCCGATTTTTTCGCGTAGCGTACCAATTTCCCTTTGTCGTTCAGGCGGCGGCCGATGCGTGTAGGCCCTCCTTGTGAGGGATCAACCACCTGCAAGTTCGAAAGGTGTATGGTAGCTTCCTGTTTGATAATCCCGCCTTGCGGATGTTTGGCGCTTGGCTTGGTGTGCTTGCTCACTAAGCTGATACCTTCCACAATGGCACGGTTTCTTGCGGGCAATACTTCCAGCACCTTGCCGGTTTTTCCGCGGTCGTCGCCGGCATTCACATACACGGTATCGCCTTTCTTAATATGTAGTTTTTTATTCATTACAGTACCTCCGGCGCTAATGAGACAATCTTCATGTAGTTTTCGCGCAGTTCGCGCGCCACCGGCCCGAAGATGCGCGTTCCGCGCACTTCGCCCTGTGCATTGAGCAGCACGCAGGCGTTCTCATCAAAACGGATGTATGAGCCGTCGGCGCGGCGGATTTCCTTTCTTGTACGCACCACCACGGCTTTTGACACGGAGCCTTTCTTTGCTTCCCCGCCGGGCATCGCGCTTTTCACGGCCACCACAATTTTGTCGCCAATGCCGGCATAGCGGCGGCGCGTTCCCCCCAGCACGCGGATGCAAAGCACTTCCTTCGCCCCGCTGTTGTCAGCCACCTGTAAGCGTGTTTCTTGTTGTATCATGGCTATTTCACTTTTTCTACTATTTCTACTAATCTCCAGCGTTTCGTTTTGCTCAACGGGCGCGTCTCCATGATGCGTACCGTATCGCCTTCGCTGCACGCGTTCTTCTCATCGTGCGCTACGAACTTCGTGGTTTTATTTACGAACTTGCCGTAAATAGGGTGCTTTACTTTACGCCGTACAGCCACAACAATCGACTTTTGCATCTTGTTGCTTACCACCAGCCCTGTTCTTTCTTTACGAAGATTTCTTTCCATCGGAAACCGTTATTTGTTATTCTCGTTTTTTTCTTTTTGGCTCAATACGGTGAGCATCCGTGCAATGTTTCTGCGCGCTTTGCCTATTTTCGACATGTCTTCGATGGGCGACACGGCATGATTGAGCCTCATGCGCACATAGTTGACTTTCTCCGTCTCAATGCGTTCTTGCAGGTCTTTCACCGATAGTTCGCGTACTTCAGCAGCTTTCATGATTCAAATTGTTTTATTCGGTATAATCTCTACGTACTACAAACTTTGTAGTGACCGGTAATTTTTGTGCGCCAAGACGCAGGGCTTCTTTCGCCACGGTGATCGGAACGCCTTCGGCCTCAATTAAAATGCGCCCCGGCGTAACAGGACAAACAAATCCTTCGGGGGCGCCTTTTCCTTTACCCATCCGCACTTCGGCGGGTTTCTTGGTAAAGGGTTTATCGGGAAATACGCGAATCCATATCTGGCCTTCACGCTTCATGTAACGTACCACAGCCTGGCGGGCAGCTTCAATCTGCTGGCCGGTGAGCCAACATTCTTCCATCGTTTTAATGCCAAACGAGCCGAACGAGAGTTCGTGTCCCCGGTGGGCAATTCCTTTCATGCGGCCTTTTTGCTGCCTCCTGAACTTGGTTTTTTTAGGTTGTAACATTGTCTTCTAAACGTTTAACGTAAAACAAATAGCCGAATAAACCCGCACTATTTAACTAAATATCATAATAATAAACACATACGCAGTTTCACACAGAAAAAGCGGGTTGCAAAGGTAGGAAGATTTTCGGAATTTACAAACAAGTTTTGAACATTTTTTCACTTTTCTTTGAAAAACAAGGGAAAATTCCAATCACAGAACAATAATACGCTGATTATTAATACAAAATATTTTTCTTACAAATAGACGAGAGATATGAGACTATAATTTTGGGCAAGAAAAATATTATATCTAATTTTTCAGGTTTATTCGGGTAAAAACTTTTTTTATTTCAAAAAAAATTATAAATTTGTCGCTAAAATAAGAATTACAAATGACAGATTTACTTAAAGATAAAATTGGAAAATTGGAAACCGGCTATGTGTTTACGGCTGATGAGTTTGAAGAAACGGCAAAAAGTCCGACCACAGTCAGTAGAGTACTGAATGAGTTTGTAACGGAAGGCTTCTTGCGCAAATTGACAAAAGGGCGTTTCTACAAGCCAAAAACAGGTAAATTCGGAGAACTTCCTCCGGATGATTATGAAGTGGTTAAAGATTTACTTGTTAAAGGAGGCAAGCATATTGGCTATTTGACCGGATATTTGGCTTTTAACGAGCTTGGACTGACTACACAGGTTCCTTTCGCTTTGCAAATTGGGACTTACGACGAGAAAAAAGGGATGCAACGTGGCGCATACAAAATCAGTTTTATCAAACAGCGAAATACGATTACCAAAGATAATATCTCGTTGCTGAAACTACTTGACTGTCTGCGATTTTTTAAAATTATACCGGATGCCATGCCCGATGTATCTTGCAGGCGACTACTTTATCTGTTGGCGCAATTAGACGACAGTCAAAAGAAAAAAGTGAAGAAATTAGCGCTCAAATATACCCCTCAAACGATTGCTTTGTTGGGTGCTATGCTCGAGACGCTTAATCCTAACGAAGATACTACGGCACTTTTCAAAATTCTTAACCCGATGACAAGTTATAAAATTGGAATATCAGAGGCAATATTGCCTAATCAAAAAAAATGGAATATAAAATGAACTGGCACAATTATCATATGGCGCAATTCCGGATGAAAGATTAGTGGAGGAAAGTATTATGAATATAATGCGAACATTGATAAAATATTGCAAAATATGAAAAAAGTTTGTATCTTTGCGAAGAAATTGGAGGCTGTTTACGAAAGTAAGTTTCCTCCCCAGTGATTAAGCACAATGCTGACAGAGCGCAGATGTTAAGTGGGTAATCATAAAGAGAGAGCTGCAATGCTTCTCTCTTGTTTTTTATAGAAACCCTTTTATTTTCTTCTTATAGGAACCACTCGTTAATTCTTTTCTTGAAAACATCATTTCTATTCCTAATTTATTTACTAATAATAGGCTTCCCATTATTTGATTTTTTCGCGCCAATTCATCTATTATACTATCAATATGACCCTTATCCGCATGTGTTACTTTTAATACAACCATTTGCGCTTTTTTAAAACCATTTTTTAAATCAAAATATATTGTGCTCGCTTTTGTTGTTGTACTATGCTTAAATTCTGCGATATATAACTTTCCTTTATATTCAATAACCGCATCTGCACTTTTTGCCGTATCGCTTTCGGAAAGAAACGCTACACGTATATTCCGCTTGTTTAAATTTTTGGCAATAGTCAATGTGTTTTTTCTGTTAGATGCAATCTTACTCCCTTCTGCTATCGTTGTCTTAGCTCCATTTTTTAAACCCAGGTCAATTGGTTTAAAATGATTATCATCATCAATGACACTTCTCAGTAATTTTTGTCGTTGCCTTGTGTCCTTTAATTTTGAAAGTTCATGGAGTAGAATGGCAGAAAGTGGTTTTATCATGCCGGATTTAGGTTTTAATTAAGTTTTGAAACTGTAGCAGCTCTAAAACATGAATGAGTGATGTTGCAAATATACATGAAAATTTTAAATTTACCCACAGACGGATAAAAATCTTAATAAAATTTATAGAGGAAATGTAACATTTTTTTACAGTATTGAATGACGGAGTGTATTGCCTGTCAGTCTTCCGAACAGCCTGAAAAAAGTGAAGGCCGCCCGTAACCATTCGGGCGACCTC
>JAIRLC010000190.1 GCA_031259645.1 Prevotellaceae bacterium
CCCCAATCCGACCATTAAGCACTCCGGTGGGGCTGCCAGCCAATCTGTAAATCAGGGTACGGCCATTACTACTATTACGTATACGGCTTCTAATGCTACGAGCATTGCCAGCAGTAGTGGTAGTTTTCCAACCGGTGTAACCGGTACCCCATCGGGTACTGTCTTTACCATAAGCGGGACGCCGTCAGCAACCGGCACGTATGGTTACGCGGTTACGGCCTCCCATACGAACGGCTGCTCCAGCAGTGCAACTGCGGGCACCATAACAGTGACAGTTCCCCCGCCCCCCGGCGCTGCTTCTACGCAGACATGGGTAATAGGCACACAAACATGGAGTGCGCCTTTAAAAAAAGCACAGACGGGTTGTACCGAATCGACTGATTTTGGTACTAGTAATACGCCAACCACTGCTATGTACCGTTCGAGTGGTTTATATACGGGAAGTGGTTATTTATATAATTGGAAGTGTGTGAGTGAACAATCCACAGACCTTTGCCCATCGCCTTGGCGTGTGCCCACAGCCACTGATCTTTGTGATTTAGACAAAGCATTGTTTAACGCCAGTAGGTGTGTGAACAGGTCTGATGTCCCGCTGTCTGACATTACAGCAAAATATATAAATTTGTGGGGCGGCGCATACGGTGGTTTCGCTACTGAGAAAACTGTCAACGCCACCGGCTATAGCGGATTGTATTGGGCCGTCTGGTCGTACACTTCTGAGCACGCTTACAACCTCCATTTCAATACGAGTGGCGTCGTCTACCCGGAATTGTCCGACTTAAAGCGCTTCGGGTTTCAGGTTAGGTGCGTTAGGTAGTGGCAGGAACTTCCTACGTTCTTTGTTCGTTACCAGCCGTTTTTGCGAATGCAGTGTTGCGGCGTGGCAAAACGGCACGGGGCTGTCAGAGAAATGAACAATATTAATGTGCTAATGTGACTAATTATTGGGGAAAGGGAGAACGGAGAACGGAGAACGGGGAACGGAGAAAGGGAGAACGGGGAAAGTTGCAGTCGCGCAGCGACGACACTTTATTAACCGTATGCTTCAGCTTACGGAGAACGGCCGCCGAATAAAAAAAATCCCGGAGGGATTACAACCCGGTAGAAGAATGCAGAAAATTACCCTGCGCATGCCGTCAGGTATGCGGACAAATTAACGGGTAATGCCACAAAGGTCGCATCCCTACGGGATACGAAAGCAGATGTTTGCCGGCGTTTCTACCGAACGACACATTCCATACGGAATGTGGGGCAGTCGCGCAGCGACGCCACTTCATTAACCGTATGCTTCAACTTAGGGAGATTTAAAATCAGACACAATAAAACATGGATTTTTAGACGATAGACCGAAATAATAAAATTTTTCCGCTATCTTTGCATAAAATTGTCCTTTATGAAAAAAATTATTCTTTTTTCGTTTGTGCTCTTGATGGCCGCTTCGTGCGTTAAATTGGAAGAAATCAACATCAAAGATGTAAAAATTGAAAATGTGTCGATCAAAACCATGGCGAATATCGGCCTCGACCTTATCCTCACGATTGAAAATGCCAACAAAAAAAACATCATCATTGACGACTTTGAGCTTGATATATGGTTAGGGGAAACGTATCTCGGCCTTATCGAATCTACCGGCAAAACAACCCTCCCGCCCCAATTCAACGGCAACTTCACCATACCGCTTCAGGTGTCGATTACCAACCTCGCCGCACTGACTACCATCGGTAATAATTTCGACAGTATGCTTGATAAATTTGAAGTAACCGGTTTTGTCAAAGTCAAGGCTGGCGCGTTCACCAAGAAACATAAGGTAACAAAAACAACCATCAAGAATTTACTCCGGAGTTTATGATGAGTCCAAAGAAATTTTTTATTGCGACAATTTTCCTGTTAGTACACGGGGCGCTTGCAGCGCAGGAACGTGCAGACAGCCTCGCACACCACTCCGACATGTTGTTATACCTTCAATCACCGGCAGACAACGGCAGTCACATTATTCTCAGGCAAAGCACAGCCATAAAGGAATTGTTCAATAATTATGTGGCACGAAACCACTATAAAAAATTACAGGGTTTTCGTGTACGGATCTTCTTCGACAACAGTCAAAACGCCCGTCAGCGCGCTTTGGAAGTGGAAACGAATTTCAGAGCGCAATATTCCGACGTGCCTACTTATTATACTTACCAAAACCTCTACTTCAAAGTGGCGGTGGGCGATTTCCGCACCAAATCCGAGGCCATGCGTTTTCTCCGCACCATTGTGGACCAATATCCCGGCGCTTTCATTATTAAAGATTTCATAAACTATCCGGCATTATGACAGATGCGCTAAACCATGAATGTGGCATTGCTCTCATCAGACTGCGAAAACCATTAAGCCACTACAAAAACAAATACGGCACGTGGTTTTATGGGTTGCAGCGTCTGTATTTGCTCATGGAGAAGCAGCATAACCGCGGACAGGACGGCGCCGGCGTGGCAGCGCTGAAGTTAGACTCCCCTTCCGGCCGTCCATACATTGACCGCACACGGTCGAACTCCGCTACGCCCATCCGCGATGTGTTCGACACCATCAACAACGCTACTTCCGTGCTCGAAGAAAAACACGACGTGAATGAGCAATGGATCAAAGAAAATGTGCCGTATCTTGCAGAACTTTATCTTGGGCACTTGCGCTACCGCACACACGGCAGCCTGTCTATTGAATACGTGCATCCGGTGGTGCGCCCCAGCAACTGGGAATCGCGCAACCTGGTAATTGCCGGAAATTTCAACCTCACCAACGCCGATGAAATTTTCGACCATCTGATTGAAATCGGACAACACCCGCGCGACTTGTCGGACACGGTAACCATGCTCGAAAAAATAGGGTTCTTCCTTGATGAGGAAAACGAACGGGTATACAAATTATTGCGCGAAACGGAAACCGACAAACGGAAAATAGCCCGCCTGCTGGCCGAACAACTCCACATTCCGAATGTGCTGCAAGCCGCCACCCGCCGCTTCGACGGCGGATACGCCATCGGCGGCCTCATCGGAAACGGCGACGCTTTCGTGCTACGCGACCCGCACGGCATCCGTCCCGCGTTCTATTACACAGACGATGAAATTATCGTAGTGGCCTCCGAACGCCCCGTGATTCAAACAACCATGAAAGTACACACTTCTACGGTGAAAGAACTCATGCCCGGCGAGGCTATCATCATCAAACGCAACGGGAATTGGGAATTGCAACAAATACAACAACCAAAAAAACGAACTGCCTGTTCTTTTGAACGCATTTATTTTTCACGCGGCACCGACAAATATATTTATCGCGAACGTAAAAAACTCGGTGAACAGCTTGCGCCGCAAATCCTCAAAACCATCAACTACGACCTCGACAATACCATTTTTTCCTACATCCCCAACACGGCCGAAACCGCGTTCATCGGTATGGTAGAGGGGTTGGAAAAATTCCTCACAGAGGAGAAGAAGAAACAACTCCTTGCGCTCGGCAAAACCGCAGACAATGAGGCTTTCCAACGCATCATGAACAAGCGCCTGCGCGTGGAAAAAATCGCGGTGAAGGACGTGAAAATGCGCACCTTCATCACCGAAGACACTTCGCGCAATGACATGGTGGAACACGTGTATGACGTGACCTACGGCGTGGTGCGACGCGGTATCGACAGCCTTGTAATCATTGACGATTCTATTGTGCGCGGCACCACGCTCAAACAAAGTATCCTGAGAATACTCGACCGGCTTGACCCCAAAAAGATTGTCATCGTAAGTTCCGCGCCGCAAATACGCTACCCCGACTGTTACGGCATTGAAATGTCGCACATGACCGAGTTTTGCGCGTTTCTGGCCGCCATTGAACTGCTGAAAGAAACCAAACAGGCCGCCGTGATTGAAGAAGTGTACCGCAAATGCAAGGCGCAACAAGGCTTGCCCAGTGAACAACTGGTAAACCATGTAAAAGACATTTACCGTCCGTTCACTGCAGAACAAATAGCTAAAAAAATAGCGGAAATCCTGCGCCCGTCCGACATCAGGGCGGAAGTGGAAATTGTATACCAATCTATCGAAGGCTTGCATGCCGCCTGCCCCAACCACACCGGCGACTGGTATTTTTCGGGCGACTACCCCACGCCCGGCGGTCATAAGGTAGTGAACAACGCATTCATTAATTACTACGAAAACGGCGTTTAAAGCTTCGTGAAGAACTAAGAATTAAACGTTAAGGATTTAGCCATAAAGCAAAAAATAAATTTTATAACATTTTTTAACATCTTTATAGTTGGATTTTTGAAAATAGTATTTATATTTGCAGTGTGAAAAGGTAATTCGTTCTTTTTATTATTTGTTGGCGCTCGCTTTTAGTACTCTCAACATGGAAACTAGCAAATTTCTAAATTATAATTAAGAGGAATAAAGTTAGCGCCCACACTTTCCTTTCTATAAAATTATCCAATTTATAATGTTGTAAAAGAATAGGTGTGGGCCTAATTTATTTTAATTATAAGGTTCTGCTAGACCTCCATGTTAAATAAATTGTTCTACGGGCTCGCGCTACTTCATTCAATTAAGAATTAACAATTAATAATTAAGAATGATTTTTCTTAATTTCTTAATCACTTAATTTCTTAATTGTTTTCAGTGTGTTGCAATGTATATTTGTGATATGAGATTATATTATATATATATAATTAGTGATTAATTGTTAGTGAAAAGCAGATAATAGAACATAGATTTTTAGATAATAGACAAGACTAATGTGACTAATTTTTTAATGTGCTAATGTGACTAATTATAAATGTATTTAAATTGTTCATTATTCATTGTTAATTGTTCATTGTAAAAGGG
>JAIRLC010000158.1 GCA_031259645.1 Prevotellaceae bacterium
GTAACCTTTGAGCCAGTATGGGACTTCTTCCCAACCGTGGTCGCCTTTGCCTTCGCGGTCGAGCCATGCATTGTCCTTTTTTTCGAGCCATGCACTGATTTCACCCAAATGACCGGTCAACCCGTCGCGCTGGAGCTCCAAGTACTTGCGCAGCCATCCGCCCGGGCGGATACTGCCCACCGGCAGTTTGATAAATTGCGACGGCAGCAATGGTTGCCGGTTCGACACGTAATTTGCATTGACGCTTTTCGTGCACGGACGATCCACAACGTCATACTTGGCCGCAGGCGTACAACCAGCAAGGATTATCGCACAAAAAACAGCGGAAAGCAATAGGTCTTTCATAGTGATTAGTGATAATTTTTTAACCGATTATTTCCTCTAAATTTATTTCCAAGCCGTCAAAGATATGCACCGGAATTTTTCCAGTTTCATACACTGTCCCTTCATTGTATTTTCCGTCGGGTTGCAGCAAGAACACCTGCACGCCTTCCGAGGGAAACACTACCCAATATTCGCGCACGCCGGACGCTTCGTAGAGGGCGAACTTCTCGCTGAGGTCATACTTGGTGGTGGAAAGCGACTGCACTTCCGCAATAAAGTCGGGGGCGCCGAGGCAGCCGCGGCGGTCGATTTTCGCCGGGTCGCACACGATGCAGAGGTCGGGTTGGACAACGGTATCGATCTTGTTGTCTTCCTTTTCGCCGTTCTTCGGCAGCCGTACATCAAAAGGTGCTATAAAAACCTTACATTTACCTTTACGCTTCTTGATAACATGGCGCAATTCCCCATACAGGTTCCCGGTTATTTCCTGATGCTGCGTCGTAGGTGCAGGCGACATCAACTTAACCAATCCGTGCAGCAGTTCCCTGCGCGTATTGTCCCACCACGTGTAGTAGTCGGCGTAGGTGTACCGTTTGTTAAGGTCTAACGAAAGTTCCATAGCGCTTTTTTATGCAAATATAAGCATTTTTGGGAAATATCAGGTAATTATCACCATGGAAAACCATGAAATTAGAATAAGCGGGTGGCGGTGTTTATTCTGTAGTCCGGTTGAGTTCGGCCTCGACCGGGGGATGCCATTCTCCGTTAGAGCGCTTGCAGGAGTTCATAGGTGGCCGTCAGGGACGCTAACCCGGAAACGTTTGCTTTGAAATCATCGTTTTCGCAAGCGTGAATAAACGTTTTCAATTCGGAATAAAATCCGTGAACGTATAAATTATTGTGGTGGAACTCCGGCAGGAACGTGTTTTGGTTGAACAGTATTTTTGTTTCAGGGATAAACCTTGTAACTTTATCCATGGGATACGACAGGAGCGTTTTCGGTTTTTTTATGTGCAACAATTCCGAAAAACCATTCAACTGGTAAACGGCGTCTTTCCCCACGGCAGTGAGCCGTTCCTCCGCTTGCTGCCATGAATACCCGGTAGAGAGCTCAATAGACCCGATAATGTGGCTGTCGTGTTGCACATGCACAAACAGGGTGTCGGAATTGCAGAGCAACGATCTTATTTTCCCTTTGCCGAACAAATATGTGATGAAATCAACCGGGTGGATAAACAGGTCGAACACGGGGTTTTGTCCGGGACAGGCGCCAGTACGGTAGTGCAAAGTATAATGCCGGACATCTTTCAGATTTCTTTTCAGGATGACGGTTGCCGGGGCATACCGCTTTTGCAGCCCCACCAGTACATGGCTTTTGGTTGCCTGTTGCAGGGATATTAAGTCTTGCAGTTCGGCGAGGGTTTGGCAAGGCGGCTTTTCGACAAAGACATTTTTGCGTCTCTCCAATGCTTTTTTTATTAAATGATAGTGGCTTCCGGGATGGGTTGAAATAAAGACGCCGCCAATAAGCGGGTCGTCCAATACCCTGTCGAAATCAGTTGTTGCCGGGCAATTCCACGCAGATGCGTTTAGCTTGTCGGCTGTTTGCCTGCTGCTCGAAACAATGTATTTCAACGGCACATGAAAGTAATCCAGCACCGGATACAAATTGTTCAACGAGTGGTTGCCCACCCCTACAAAAGCATATTGTTTCTTGTATGGCGGACACATTTGTGCATACTTCCGCCGGCGTTTATAAATTTCGATTGCGTTCATTTTTTTATATTTTGTGCGTTATAGCAAAGATTTTTGTAGGTAGCGAAAGCGCTTTTCGTCCACGAATAGTCGCCGGCCAACCGTGCGATGACCTTTTTAGGAAATATCTTTTCCAGATTGCGGTACAGAATGATGTCGTATTTCCTGTGGAAGTTTATCCAGCAGCCGTTGCAGCGCCAGTGTTGTTTATGGCAAACGACCGTTGATTTTTTATTCATGATGTTATCTAACGGTTCGGAAGCCAAATTACCGAGAATAATTTGCTGTTGCTGGCATAGGGGGACGTCCCCATTCGGATATATCACAATACTGTCCCTGATACTGTTGCAGGTCAGCCGCACATGCTTTCGCCTGTAATGATGATACAGCAGCAAGAAATCATAATTTTCGCCGAACTCCCGGATGGCTTCCGGGATATCGGCCACCTCATAATCCAAAGAGGTAACATCATTCTTCCCGTAGGCAGACGCTTTGGTTTCAAAATATTCCATTTCGTTATAAATACCTATTCTCAAATCTACGCCGTTCGTTTTGCATAATTCAGCCACGTGTATCATGTCGTTCATCGAATTGAACGGCGTGAGGGTGAACATCACCGATAGGGGAACCGTATCTTTCAACGCGCGAATCACATACAGCACCTTATCGTACAATCCCAGCGACCGCCGCATATCGTGATGCACCGACGCTTCGCCGTCCAAAGATACGTATAATCGTTGAGGTGTGTAGCATTTCACGGCGTTAATTAATCTGTCGGCCTCTACACAGTTAGATAACAAATCAAAGTTCGGATGATTTTCCTTAAAATATTTCAGGATGCCTAAATATTCGGGATGCAGGACGAATTCCCCGCCTTCCAGCCCGATTTTTGTATGCTTACTTATGACCTTATTTTCAACAATGCCGCGAATGATTTGCACAGGCATGTCGGTCTTGGGCTGTTTCTGCCATATATAGCAATGTCTGCAGCGGCAGTTGCAGCGGTCGGTGACGTACAGCATGACCGATGCCAGTTTTTTGTTCGACGGGAAGAAAAGATTATTTAACAAAGTGTATCCGCGAAAAATGTA
>JAIRLC010000161.1 GCA_031259645.1 Prevotellaceae bacterium
GGACAAACCGACCTGTCGCTGATTCCCGTAGCGGCCATGCCGGGACGCCCCCACTACCGAATCATCGGCGATTACTGTATCGGCGCCACCGGAAAAGTGCGCAGCGTGGTTTTATGTTCAAACCATGAACTGCCGGAAATTAACACGGTTTACCTCGACGCCGAATCGCGCACATCCGTAGTGTTGGCGCGCCTGCTGGCACGAGACTGCTGGAAAATCACACCCGCTTTCAAACCGCTCACCGCCGAAAACCTCAAAGCAGGAGACGCCTGTGTGCTTATCGGCGACAAAGCGCTTTTGCACGAATCGCGTTTCACGCACCGCTACGACTTGGCCGAAACGTGGATAAGCCATACCGGGTCGCCCTTTGTATTTGCCACATGGACGGCCAACAAATCACTTCCCGCATCGTTTATCGAACAGTTCAACAAAGCCTTGAACTACGGTATAAAGCATATTCCGCAATCCCTCACCGAGCCTCCGCAGGGCGGCCACAACAGGGCGCTACCGTGCCCGCACGACACGGCATTGGAATATCTTACCAAAAATATCAGTTATCCTTTTGATGCCGAAAAAAAAAACGGATTGACAAAATTTTGGAACCTGATAAACGACTTCCCTTTATGATTACGACATATTACAAAGCACTCAAACAAATAAACAGCTCCAACGAACTGGGCCTCCTCGAAGAATTAGGTTACGACGATATTTTGTGGATTGACCTGAACAGCCCTACCGGGGAAGAGAAGCGTGCCGTGGAAGATTATCTCGAAACACCGCTGCAAACCCGCGCAAAAGCGGAAGAAATTGAAAGTTCTTCGCGCTATTCGGAAACGGAAAATGTGATTTTCGCCAACTCGGAATTTTTGATTGCAGGCGCTGAAGATTATAAAGAAGAAACCGTATCATTCATTCTTGCTTCGGGTATTTTGGTTACCGTACGCAACACGCACCTGCGCACGTTCATGGAAATTGAACGGCGGTTGATGACCAACCACCGCAGCTACGCCACAGGCTACCACCTGATGGTGGCCATCCTCGAAAACCGGATCGACCTCGACGCTGATATGATTGAGTTGCTGGCCAAAGAAATTGCGCAACTGAATAAACGCATCAACGCCGAAGAGCGCATCAGCGAAGAGATGCTGTATGACATCAACCAGTTGCAGGAAAACACCATGAACATACGCGAAAATATTATCGACAAGCAGCGAATGATATCGAGCATCCTGAAAAGCGACAAGTTCCCCAGCGATATTTTCCCGAAACTGAACGTCATGATCAGGGACGTGGGCTCGCTGCTCAACCACACCGACTTTGGCTTTGAACGTTTGGAATATTTGCAGAATACCGTGCTGGGGTTGATTAACCTCGAACAAAATAAAATCATTAAAGTATTCACGGTGGTTACGGTGTTCTTCATGCCACCCACACTCATTTCAAGCATCTACGGCATGAACGTGAAATTGCCTTTTGCCGAAATCGGCTATTGGGGTTTCGCAAGCACCATACTTTTTATGATTATGGCGTTTGCCGTGACGGTGTTGTATTTTAAACGAAAGAAATTACTATAATGAACGGCAAAAAGAAACATATTATCGCGGGCCTGCTGTTGTGGTGCATGGCGCTTCCGGTATTTGCCGTTGATACAATTCCTGCACACCGGCCGGTGGTGTACGTGATTGAGCTGATGCAGGAAATCAACGCGCCCGCTGCGCGTATCGTGCGCAAAGGCCTTCAGGCAGCCACCGAAGCCGGCGCCGGTTATGTGCTGCTTCATCTAAACACGTATGGCGGCGAACTCTCGGCAGCCGATTCAATACGCAACGCCTTGCTGCATTTCCCTGTTCCTGTAATCGTATTTATAGATAATCAGGCCGCCTCGGCAGGAGCGCTCATTGCCATTGCCTGCGACAGCATTTACATGCGCAGCGGCGGCAGTATCGGCGCAGCCACCGTAGTGCACCAAACCGGCGAAGCGGCGCCCGACAAATACCAGTCGTTCATGCGCTCAATGATGCGCGCCACCGCCGAAGCGCAAGGGCGCGACCCGCGCATTGCAGAAGCCATGGTTGACCCGCGAACGGTAGTGCCGAACGTGAGCGACAGCGGAAAGGTGCTCACCTTTACCGTAGATGAAGCTATCGCACACCGTTACTGCGAGGGAAAAGCCGAAAGCATCGACGAGGTGCTGCAACAAGCCCGCATCACCCATTACGAACTGATTACTTACCGCCCCACGACACTCGACCATGTCATCCACTTCCTGCTGAACCCCTTCCTGCAAGGGCTTTTCCTGATGCTCATCATCGGCGGCATTTATTTTGAACTGCAATCGCCCGGCATCGGTTTTCCGCTTATCGCCGCAGCCACGGCCGCGCTGCTCTACTTTGCCCCGCTTTATCTCGAAGGATTATTGCAAAATTGGGAACTCCTCGTGTTTATTCTCGGCATACTGCTCATCCTTCTTGAGATATTCATCATTCCCGGCTTCGGCTTTACAGGCATATCCGGCATCCTGCTTTGCGTTACCGGCCTTATATTCGCCATGGTTGACAATTCCCTTTTCAAAACGCCCGAAGGCTTCGACTTTGCCGTACTGGTGCGCCCCATGGCAACATTGTCTATTGCCGTATTCTGCGGCCTCACAGGTTCTATTTATCTCACACGCCGGTTATATTCTACCA
Source organism: Prevotellaceae bacterium (assembly GCA_031259645.1). Classification (GTDB taxonomy): domain Bacteria; phylum Bacteroidota; class Bacteroidia; order Bacteroidales; family UBA932; genus JAIRLC01. The sequence continues at coordinate 2,688 of JAIRLC010000161.1, forward strand.
GAATATTCGGCCATATTGCGCTCCGCACCGACCTTACAGGCGATGAAGGATACGTGGGCGTGGCCACAGCGCCCGCCCTAACCATAGGGTGTGAAGGCGTGGCGCAAACCGCGCTGCGCCCTTCCGGAAAAGTAGAAATTAACGGTGAAATTTATGACGCCGTAGCAGAATACGGCATGATTGGAAAAGGTGATACCGTGCGTGTCACCCGGTATGAAACAGGTCAAATATATTGTGTAAAAAAATAATTATGAAAAAACAACATTTCTCACTTTGCTTTTTGATGTTATGCGGCCTTATGGCAAGCATTTCCGCAGCAGCGCAAATTAACATCAACGGTCGCGTCAAAACCGACGACACAAACGAATACCTCGAATTTGTGAGCGTTGTAGTAAAAGGAACTACCAAAGGTACGGTCACAAACATGGAAGGCGCATACAGCATGGGTAATCTCCGGCCCGGGGACACTATACAATTTGTGTATATGGGCTACAAAACCGCAAATATAGCCGTATCGGTCTTGATAAACTCTCCGGATGTAGTGATGCAGGCATTGGCCACCAACCTGCAGGAAATTGTAGTAAAAGCGCTACAGGAAGAAGACATTTTAAAAAGCGCCATCCAGAATTTAAAACGCTTCTATCCCACCGAGCCCGTAATATGCAAAAGCCAAATTAAAGATGTAACTATTGAAAACAAAAAAATCGCCAGTTACTACGATTTTGCGGCCGACTTGTGGGTGTATTCCTTCCTCAGGGAAGAAGAAGAACGCAATCCCATCATGATGCGTATCCGTAAAATAGATGCAAATATCGACCGCTACACCGATTCTATTCCGGTGCGCCCGTATGTGATGTATGATAAAACCAGCCGCACCATCATTCCCGAAAACTACGCCCTGCGCAGCATCATGTCTATGATAGCGCTGGACGACATCAAATTTAAAACCAGCAAGGATACGCTCGGAACCGAAGAAGTATATAAGATGACTTTCGAATCGAAAAGTGCACAAAATGACATCAACACTTCCGCAACTATCGAAAAAGTAAGCGGGCATATTATTGTGGCGGTGGCCGACAGTGTTATTCTGAAAATACAAATGGAAGAAGACTTTAACAATTATACCACCATCTCACACTTTTTTAAAGGAGCACAACGCATACAATGTACGGCAACCTTCGACAAACAAGTACACAACAGCAGTTTCAGGCGCGTGGGCGACAAAATGTATCCCGAATACACCAAAACGGAGGTATTCAGCAACGTAAAATATGACAATCAAACGCTCGAAAGGAGACAGATGAGCCTGATTCTGATAAACGACATTATTACAAAAGATGTGAAACGATTCTCGAAGAAAGAATCTTACGATAAAACATTGCCGCTGTATCGCCAAATATCGGCCGAAAATGAAGTGTGGAGAACGATTAATTCCCTCCCGCTGACTCAGGAAGAGAAGGATTTTATTGATGCCAATAGATAAATTCATCGTTGATAAACTCCGTCATTATCTCTGGCATGAGCCTACAAGCGCACAAGATACCTTACTGAATGAATTAGCCGTTTTCATAGCCAATCCGGGGAATAACGAAACATTTGTGCTGACAGGATATGCCGGCACCGGAAAGACAACGGTGGTTGCCGCGCTGGTAAAATTACTTGATGAAATGGAAATCGAATCGTGGCTGCTCGCCCCCACCGGGCGGGCAGCAAAGGTTTTGGCAGGCTACGCCGGAAAAAGCGCTTACACCATCCACCGGAAAATTTACCGGCAAAAAACACAAAACGACCCGGCAAGTAATTTCGTACTCGCCCCCAACGACGCCAGCGACGCCGTATTTATCGTGGACGAAGCCTCCATGATTTCCAATGAAAACCAAGGTGCACTTTTCGGTTCCGGAAAATTGCTCGACGATTTGCTGCAATTCGTCCGTAGCGGCACGCGGTGCAAACTCCTCGTAACCGGCGACCCGGCACAGCTTCCGCCGGTACATTCGCCCTTTAGCCCGGCGCTCCAGTGCAGCAGCTACCGGCAAGTCACCGCGTCAAACCTCACGGAAGTAGTACGGCAAGCCGCCGAGTCGGGCATCCTGCACAACGCCACCCGTATCCGCAACCATATTGAAAACAACCACTGCGCCATACCGGTGATGCAATGCAACGGCTTCCACGACATCGAACCAATCAGCGCAGTGGAAGTTTCCGGAAAACTTTCCGAAGCCTACGAACGCTACGGAGAACGCGAAACGGTGGTGATTTGCCGGTCGAACAAACGCGCCAATATTTACAACGCCGGTATCCGTACGCAACTGTTGGGACGTGAAGACGAGCTGGTACGCGGCGACCGCGTGATGGTAGTGAAAAACTGCTACCAATTTGTGGAGCACACCGACAAGATAGACTTCATCGCCAATGGCGATATTGCCGAACTCGTGAGCATACGCCGTCACGAAGAGCGCTACGGCTTCCATTTCGCACGCGCCGAACTCCGCTTTCCCGACTACGACGAGGTGGAAATCACCGCGAAAATCATGCTCGACACACTGCACCTCGAAAGCGCAGCGCTGGACGAAGAAAGGCAGCGGCAGCTCTATGAAGCAGTGGCGGCCAGCTATGCACACCTGACCAACAAGCGGGAACGCTACAAAGCATTACGCGAAGACCCTTATTATAACGCCCTGCAACTGCGATACGCCAATGCCATCACGTGCCACAAGGCGCAGGGCGGGCAGTGGAAAGCCGTATTCCTCGACTACCCGTTCCGGCGCGACATGCAACCCACACTCGAAGACTTGCGTTGGCTCTACACTGCTTTCACCCGCGCCACGCAGCACCTCTATCTCGTAAATTTCGACCCGGCGGTATATGTGTGAGAAAGGAAAGTAGCAGTCACGCAGTGACGGCGCAGGAAAAGACAATTCCAATTCCAAAATTCAAGGCAAATGTGCTAATATGACTAAATGGTTTTCAGGTCGAAATACATGGTTCGGGTGTCGTCGTGGCAGTCTTGTTCGGTGAGGGTGTGAAACTTGTTCTTTTGATAGAATGGCAGGGCATCGCGGTAGGCGTCCAATGTGAGGAAACGGCATCCAGCGCGTTGTTGCTCGTTGATATACATGTTTTTAATGGTTAAAACCATGCGGCTTCCCATGCCTACACCCGCATATTTTTTTGCTACCGCTAAACGACCAATTTTTACGGCCGGGTAACTTCTGCGGCGCTTATCATTAGGAATAGCGCGGTTTAGCCTGTTCCATGCCGGCTGCTTGTCATCGTTCTTAATCAGATTGTCATTCGACAGGGAAAAATAGGCTATTACCTCGTCATTGGTCTGATACATGTATGTCACAGCAAGTAAGGACTTCAAATAATTCTTTGCATCATTCAGCAAAAAATCATTCAAGTCCTTATCTTCACTTTCGAACGGCGGGATAACCATATTTTCCTCCAAGCGTACTAACCTGATATTCTCTGGTATGGCTGATGTCCGTGTATTCATGGCATTGGAAAAGTGGCTATGCTTTTTGACCACTCATACGCTTCTTTCATTTTTTTACGTTCTTCCTTTGACATAGGAACTGGGTTCTCCATAGCTTTGGTGAGCCGCTCTGCATCTTTGCCCCATATAATCGGGGTGTCTTTAATCGGTCGTGCCATAATTAGTTTGTTTAATTTATTTGTGGCGTTTAATTTGTGGCAAAGGTAAAAAAGAATTTCGGAATTGCAAAATCTAATATATTCAGTCGAGTGGTAACCCGAAATAGGGTATTGCGGCAGCGGCAGGCTGCGCGGCGGGAGTGAGGCACTTGAGCATGGCAAAAGGCTCTGTTTCGCCGTTGCCGGCCGGCAGGTTGCCGGGGATTGCGTGCTGCGGCAGGTAAAAATATACGTGTTTGGCGTGTTCGAAG
>JAIRLC010000035.1 GCA_031259645.1 Prevotellaceae bacterium
TGTTGAAGAAACCGAACGTCGTTCTCGAAATAGTGGCGCAGGTCGCGGACGTGCCATTTCAGCATGGCGATGCGCTCAATGCCCATCCCGAAGGCGAAGCCGGTGTATCGTTCGGGGTCGATGTTCGAGGCTTCCAGCACGTGGGGGTCCACCATGCCGCAGCCCATGATTTCGAGCCAGCCGGTGTGTTTGCAGATGTTGCATCCTTTGCCGTTGCAGATGTTACAACTCACATCCACTTCGGCGCTGGGCTCCGTGAAAGGGAAGTACGACGGGCGCAGCCGGATTTGCACATTCTCGCCGAAAAACTCGCGGGCGAAATACAAAATGGAGTGTTTCATGTCGGCAAACGACACGTTTTCGTCGATATATAATCCTTCTACCTGATGGAAGATGCAGTGTGCGCGCGCCGAGATGGCCTCATTGCGGAATACGCGACCGGGGCAAATGATGCGGATGGGCGGCTTGAGGCGTTCCATAGCCCGCACCTGCACCGAGCTGGTGTGGGTGCGCAGCAGCACCGGGTTGTCGCCTGTGGTGATGAAGAACGTGTCTTGCATGTCGCGCGCCGGATGTTCGGGCGGGAAGTTCAGCGCGCCGAACACGTGGTAGTCGTCTTCTATTTCGGGTCCTTCCTCCACCGTGTAGCCCAGCGTTTTGAAGATGTCGATGATTTCGCTCCGCACGATGGAAAGCGGATGCCGCGCGCCCAGCGGCGCGGGCTCGCCCGGCATAGTGGCGTCGAACGCCTGTTTGCCGTCGTCGTGATTTTCCAAGCTTTCCCGCAGCGCGTTGATTTTCTCGGTGGCGGCCTGCTTCAAGCGGTTTATCTGTTGCCCGAACTGCCGTTTTTCTTCCGCGCCCACTTGCCTGAACTCCTCAAACAGCAAGGTGATGCTGCCTTTTTTCCCCAGCCAGCCCACGCGCAATGCTTCTACCTCGTCTTTACTTTTGGCCGCAAGATTTTCGATTTCAGACAGCAGCCGGTTTATTTTCTCGTGCATGCGGGGCGTTATTTTTTGGCCGGTTTAATGGCTGTGATGAAGATGTCTTTTACAGGACGGTCGGCGGCGTCGGTGGAAGCGGCGGCGATTTTGTCGATTACGTCAAGCCCGCTCACGGTTTCGCCAAATACGGTGTAGGCGCCGTCTAACTGTGCACACGCGGCCGGGTTTTCGACAATGTAAAACTGCGAGCCCGATGACGCTTTCTTCGGGTTCACTTGGTCGCCTTGACGGGCTGCCGCCAGCGCGCCTTTCTTGTGTTTATACTGCGGACGAAATTCCGCATCGACCGTATAGCCCGGTCCGCCTGCGCCATAACGGGCGCCGGGTTTGGGATTTTTCGACGTGGGGTCGCCGGCCTGAATCATGAAACCTTTGATGACGCGGTGAAAAATGATGCCGTCATAAAAACTTCCGGCCGCTAATTTCAGGAAATTATCACGGTGCAGCGGCGTTTCCTTATACAGTTTAATGGTGATGACGCCTTCGCTCGTTTGTATGTCCAGTAGCGGCTCTTCGCCGAGCGTGGCCGGGTCAAATGCTAATTGTTTTTCTTCTGTGCTTGTCGTTTGTTTTTCTTCCATAGCGGTTGCTGTTTGTGTTTCCGTTTCCATTTTTTTATTCGCGTTTTTAGGGTTGTTTCCACAAGATACTAATGCTAAAATTAGCGTGGAAAGAAATATACCTTTTGTTTTCATATCTCAATAATTTTATATATTTTTGACGTTTATTTACTTGCAAAGTTAGGGTAATTTCTACGAATAACCAAAATAAAGTGTTTTTAAATTAAGATGAAACGGTTTGCGATATTTGTGCTGTGTATCTGGTTAGGTGTTCAAGGCTTTTCGCAACGGGTGGGGTTGGTGCTAAGCGGCGGCGGAGCTAAGGGCATGGCGCATATCGGTGTGATCCAAGCCCTCGAAGAAAACGGTATTCCCATTGATTACGTTGCGGGCACTTCTATGGGCGCTATTGTGGCTTCGCTTTACGCCATTGGCTATTCGCCCGAAGAAATGATTACGCTGATGCAGTCGGAAGATTTTACGTCGTGGTACAAAGGGCAGGTGCTTGAGAAAGACCAGACCTACCTGTTCCGCCGCGAGCCTTCGCCCGAAATGTTTTCCCTGTGGCTCCATTCCAAAGGGCTTAAGCCGAACGTGCCTACGAGTTTCATTCCGTCTTACCAGATGGATCTTGCTGTGCTGGAGCTGTATTCGGCCGCCGGTGCGGTGGCAAAAAACAACTTCGACAGTTTGATGATACCCTTCCGTTGCGTGTCTTCCGACATTGTGAAGAAAAAACCTGTGGTGGCGCGGAATGGAAATCTCGGCATGGCTGTGCGGGCTTCGATGTCGTACCCGTTTTACTTCAAAGGGGTAAAAAGGGATTCTACGATATTGTTCGACGGCGGGTTTTACAACAACTTTCCGTGGGACGTGATGGTGCAGGACTTTAATCCCGACTTTATTATCGGCGTGAAGGTGAGTAACAACCCGAAAAACCCCGATGAAGACAATATTTTCATGCAAATTGAAAACATGCTCACGTTTACCACCAATTATGACCTTCCCGAAGAGAAAGGGGTTATGATTGACATAAAGCTGAATAATGTGTCGTTGCTTGATTTCGGCAAGGTGCTTCAGCTTTCCGGCATAGGCTATCAAAATGCGTGGCAAAAAATGGACACTATTAAAACCAGGGTAGGCAATCGTCGTGTGTCGCGGGAAGAAGTCACCGAAAAGAGAAACGCTTTTCGCAAAAGAATGCCGGAATTGAAGTTTAAGAATGTAAATATAATAGGAGATGTTTCTCGTTTGCAAAATTCTTTCCTTGGCCGTATGGTGCGGGGGGATAAGCATGAAGTAATGAATTTCCAACAAGTCAAGCGGCATTATTTCAGGGCTATTGCTTCGAACAATGTGAATGTGTTCTTTCCCTGGGCTACTTTCATAGATTCTACCGGCCTGTTCGATCTTAACGTGCGGGTGACCCGCGCCGCCCAGTTCAGGGTGGCTCTTGGGGGCAATTTGTCGTCCTCTTCCCTGAATCAATTATATTTGGGTTTGGAATGGCATCATTTTGCCAACAACATGGGGTTTGCTTATGCCAATATGAACATCGGGCGTTTTTTTATGGGTGGCCGCATAGGATGGAGAGGTTACCTCGACGTGTATCCGTCGTTTTTTTATGAAGTGGAAGGGAATATCTTGCAGTATGATTACTACACCGGCGCACAGGATCTCGTGTTTTTCGACAAACGGCCGAGCTATTTACAGGAATTAGACCGGTATGGCAGTTTGTCTTTCGGCGTCCCGCTTTCCGAGCGGCAAAATATAAATGTTAAACTGGGCTTTTCTGCAGGTGGGCTTCGCGATAACTATTTTGAAGTGCAGGATTTCACCACCTCCGATACGACCGACCAAACACGCTTTAGTTATTATTCCCCGCAATTTATTATTGAACGGAATACGCTCAATTATCGCCAATATGCCACCCTTGGGAAAAAACAGCATGTGAGTGTACGCTATGTTACAGGCAGAGAGAAGCACATTTCCGGCAACCTGTCAAAAAAAGGTAATACGAACATTGAAAGCGAATTTATTGACTTCCACCAGTGGGTTACGGCTCGATTTCTGAGTGAGTCGTATTTTTCAATTGGTAATCATTTCTCATTAGGCACCTACATTGATGCGGTATTTTCTAATAAATCGACGTTCGGCGATTATTTTTCCACCATGCTGTCGCTGCCTGCCTTTACCCCCACACCGCATAGCAGTTCGGTTTTTTTACCCCACTATCGCGCCAACGTTTTTATGGGCTTAGGCCTGATGCCTACAGTTTGTTTTACCAATAAAATAATATTGCAGGCAGGCGGTTATGTGTTTCAACCCTACCAGTATATTACATCGGTTGGCAGCGAAGTGTCTTATTCCAAACCTTTATCAAGCCGCGCCTACATGGCCTTGGGCGCACTGGTATGGCACACGCCCGTCGGGCCGCTGAGCCTGTCGGCAAATTATTACAGCCAGGCCGAAACCAATTGGTACTTCCAGTTAAATTTAGGCTACTTATTGTTTAATAAAAAAGGACTTGATTATTAAATGGCAAATCCATTGAAGCGCTTAGCGGGTGAAACCGCCACTTACGGGGTAAGTACTATTCTTGCCCGTGTATTGAATTTTCTTTTTGTCCCCATCTACACCCGCATGCTCACGCCGGGCGACTATGGTATTGCCACCGACTTTCTGGCCTATATTGCCATTTTGCAAGTGCTGCTCACCATGGGACTGGAAACCGGAAGCCTGCGCTATGCCAACAAAAGCGACAAGCCTCGTGAGGTGTTTTCCACCGTGCTGGTGTTCACAGGTGTGGTGGCCGCCCTGTTCTTTGCCCTGTCTGCCTTTTGGTCGAACGACATTGCCCGGTGTTTGCATTACGATGGATACCAAATGTGCATTATTTACGTCGGCGGCATTCTTGCTATCGACAGTTTCACCGCTATCCTGTTTGCCCGCTTGCGCTTTGAATACCGTGCGGCGAAGTTTACCATTTTTAAATCGGTGAAAATTGGCGCCGAATTGGGTTTTAACTTCCTGCTCTTTTTTGCGGCGCCCGCTTATTTCGCCGCACATCCCCACTCGTGGCTGCTGCATTTTGTATCGGCAACCCCCGATTTCAGCTACATCCTGTGCGCTATTTTCCTCAGTTGCCTGATAGCCCTTATCCTCTTTATTCCCGATTTGTGGAAAATCAAAATCAGGTTCGACAAAACGCTGTGGCGCCAGATGATGATTTATTCCATCCCGCTTATGATTGCTGGATTGCCGGGGGTGGCCAACGAATTTATTGACCGGATATTGTTTCGCTATTTCTTACCCGAAAATGTGGCATGGCAAGAGCAGCTTGGTGTTTTTCAAGCCGGCGTAAAGATTGCCGTGCTCATGTCGCTCTTCATCCAAATGTTCCGCTACGCCGCCGAGCCGCATTTTTTTGCCGGCGAGAAAAACAAACAGGCGCCCATGCACCTTGCCATTGTCATGAATCATTTCACAGCTTTTTGTATGGTCATCTTTCTGTTTGTCATGTTTTACATAGACGCCATCGGCCTTTTGCTGGGAAAAAACTTCAGGACGGGGCTCGACATTGTCCCCGTCATGTTGGGCGCTTATGTGCTGCTGGGCATGTCGTTCAACCTTTCCATGTGGTATAAACTGTCGGGCAAAACACACTATGCCGTATATATTACCACCGCCGGATTGCTGGTCACATTGGTTATTAACGTTGTTTTTATGCCGGTTTATGGCTATCATGCTGCCGCCTGGGGGCACTTTTTCAGCTACCTTGTTATGGTCATACTGAGTGCGTGGCTTGGCGCAAAATATTATCCTGTTCCTTATAATTGGCTAAAACTTTGGGCTTATATTTCGGTGGCGCTGGCGCTGTTTTTCTTCAGCGTATGGCTCAATGTGCCGCTGCTATGGGCCAAATGGCTCATCAACACTTTCCTGTTGGCGGCTTACGTCGCTTTTTGGTTTTGGTGTGAAAAAATTAATATACGAAACGCAATACCCACAAATCGCAAATCTAAAATCGCAAATCTAAAATCGTAAATCATAAATCGTAAATCATAAATGACACAAGTAAAAATTGTTAATCAATCACCCTTCGAACTTCCGGCTTATGCCACCCTTTCCTCTGCCGGCATGGATTTGCGGGCTAACCTGAGCGAGCCTTTAACCCTCAAACCCTTGCAGCGCGCCATGGTCCCCACCGGTTTATTCATCGAACTGCCGCAAGGGTATGAGGCGCAGATTCGCCCGCGCAGCGGGCTTGCCGCAAAGCACGGCATTTCCCTGCTCAACACGCCCGGCACCATTGACGCCGATTACCGCGGGGAAATTAAAATAATCGTCGTAAATCTTTCCGCGCAGGATTTTTTATTAAACCCCGGCGAACGGATTGCACAAATGGTTGTAAACCAATATGAAAAAGTTGAATGGTTGCCTGTGGAAACCCTCGCGGAAAGCGAACGCGGAGCCGGCGGATTTGGATCAACGGGTATGAAATAGAAAAAAGTATTAACTTTGCACAAAATAAAAAGAAGTAAATGTTCTGATGATTATAACCAATTCGACTGAACACATGCAGGAACTGACAGCTATTGTCAGAAAAAATAAAACCATAGGATTTGTACCTACCATGGGGGCTTTGCATCAAGGACACTTGTCGTTGGTTAAGTTGGCTATGGAAAGATGCGATTTTACGGTGGTGAGTATTTTTGTAAACCCCAAACAATTTAATAATCCGGAAGATTTCAAAAACTATCCGCGTACCCAGGAAGCCGACACCAATCTCTTGTCGGAGGTTGGCGTAAACCTTGTTTTTATTCCCTCTGAAAAAGAAATTTATCCGGCGCCCGATACCCGCGTGTTTGATTTCGGCGAAACAGGCAACGTGATGGAAGGCCTGCATCGTCCGGGACATTTCAACGGCGTGGCGCAGGTCGTAACCCGCCTGTTCAATATCGTCAATCCCACCATGGCCTTTTTCGGAGAAAAGGACTTCCAACAGCTCGCTATCATCAAACTGCTGGTGGATCAAATCGACCTGCCCATACAAATTGTTTCCTGCCCCATTGTGCGTGAATACGATGGCTTGGCCATGAGTTCGCGCAACCGTTTACTGAACAATAACCAACGGATGCACGTCCCCCTCATTGCCCGCACCCTTTTTGAAGCCAAAGAAAAAATGGAATATGTGGGCGTGACCGACCTTAGCAAATGGGTGAAAGATACCATTGACGCCGATCCTGAATTGAAGACGGAATATGCCGAAATTGTAAATGCAAAAACATTGCAACCAATCATAACGTGGGATGACGCCAACAACATACAACTGTGCGTGGCCGTGCATGCCAACACCATACGTTTAATTGACAATATAAGATTGAAATAACAGTATGCAAATTGAGATACTAAAATCAAAAATTCACCGCGTAGCCATCACCGAGGCAAACCTTCATTACATGGGCAGCATTACCATTGATGAAGACCTCATGGATGCAGCCAATCTTACAACGTATGAAAAAGTGACCGTGGCCAATATCGACAACGGGGAACGCTTCGACACTTACGTAATAAAAGGTGAGCGGGGGAGTGGGAAAATAGCTGTTAACGGCGCGGCTGCACATAAAGTAAAAGTAGGGCATTTGATTATCATCATGGCCTATGCCGCCATGAGTCCTGAAGAAGCTAAAACATTCAAACCGGCCATCATATTTCCCGATAGCAAAACCAATAAGTTGATAAGCTGAATGTATGGGAACAACTGTCCGAAAAAAGAAATGGAGTAAGATAGTTACAGGCTTATTGAAATACGTGGTATTTTTGGCGCTTTCCGCCTGGTTGCTCTATATTTCTTTTAAAGAGGTGAAATGGGATGAACTCGTGGAAGGGTTGCGCAGTGCCAACTACTGGTGGGTCGGCGCTTCTATGCTGTCCGGCTGGTTGGCCATTGTGGTACGCGCTTTGCGTTGGCGCATCATTATTGAGCCATTGGGCTATCGTCCTTCCGTCAAAAACACGTATGATGCGGTGATGCTCACCTATCTTGCCAACTTTGCCGTGCCGCGCTTAGGCGAAGTGGTGCGTTGCGGCGCACTGCGCAAAACCGAGAAAGTCCCTTTTGAATCGCTGCTTGGCACGGTGGTTCTCGAACGGGTATTTGATGTACTCTGCCTGCTCGTCGTTACCATTCTTGTGGTGGGCTTGCGCATGGACACTTTCGGCACATTCCTGCACGACAAAATATGGCAACCCTTGGTGGAACACAACGCTGAAACTGCCGGACTGTCGTGGCTTTCCATATTGTCTGGCGTATTTGTCGCAACAATTATTCTGCTGTTTCTTTTCCGGAAAAAACTGTTGCAATTTCGCATCGTACAAAAAATCAACAAGCTCCTCAAAGGCTTAATTGACGGGCTGCGGGCGGGCTTTCGCTTGAAAAGGAAAAACCAATTTTTTGCCGGCACCCTGATTATATGGTTTTTCTATTTCTTACAATCCTACACCATCATGCACGCTATGCCCGAAACGGCGTCCCTTGATGTTACCGACGCTCTTTTCCTTATGGTCGTGGGCTCATTAGGCTGGGTGGCTCCCGTGCCGGGCGGTTTGGGCGCCTATCATTTTTTGTTGTCGCTGGCGCTGCTTACCATGTATGCCATCCCTTGGGAACTTGGTGTGGTATTTGCCACCATCTCACACGAAACACAAGCCGTGATGATGCTTTTCTTCGGTTTTCTCGCGTTGGCCTCCTTCCTGCTTGCCGGGAAGAAGAAGAAAATATCTGTTTTATAAATTGAATTACAGTAATTTGCATTTAAAACAAAGTTGTTTAAAACAAGTTTGTTTAAAACAAAGTTGTTTAATTGAAAAATAGTCATTACCTTTGTTTTTCAAATAAGTATTATTATGGAAAATCCGTTTACTTTCGGTAAAGCAGCCTTCGGTGAACAATTTACCGACCGGGAACAAGACACCAAGCGGCTATTGGCTAATTTCAAACATGGAATTAATACGGTGCTTATTTCACCGCGCCGGTGGGGCAAGACCTCATTAGTACAAAAAACGGCGTCGTTAGCCAGGGGCAGGCGACTGAAAATCGTAACGCTTGATGCTTTTTCGTGCCGTACAGCCCACGAATTTTACACCCTTTTCGCCACGGAAGTGGTCAAACAAACTGCAGGGAAATGGCAGGAATGGATGGAAAATGCAAAGAAATTTTTGGCGTCCTTAGTGCCTAAAATTTCTATTGGCGCCGACCCTGTGAGGGATTTTTCCATTACATTTGACTTTTCCGATAAAAAACTATCGGTCGATGAAGTGCTGACTTTACCTCAACGGATAGCCACAGAAAAAGGATTTAAGCTCGTTATTTGTATTGACGAATTTCAGCAGGTTGCGGAATTTGACGAGCACCTGTCATTTCAGAAAAAATTACGTTCGGTGTGGCAATTACAACCCGACGTTTCTTATTGCCTTTATGGCAGCAAAAAACACATATTGGCCAATCTTTTTTCGAGGCAAAGTATGCCATTCTACAAATTCAGCGATGTGTTTTTCTTACAAAAAATACCCACTTCTAATTGGGTGCCGTTTATTTGTAAGCGTTTTCAAGCAACCCGCAAAAAAATCTCCGAAAAAATTGCTGAGAAAATTTGCGATACCGTAGAAAACCACTCTTCGTATGTGCAGCAATTGGCGTGGATTACCTGGAGTGGAACTGCTAAAACCGTGACGCCCGGTATTTTTGAATCGGCGGTAGTGGCATTATTAAATCAAAATGCTATGCTTTATCTTCGCTACGTGGAGGAGTTATCGGCTTATCAACTTAATTTTTTGCAAGCCATTGCCGACGGTGTCCATTCCGAATTTACGAAAACTGCCATTTTACAACAATATCAATTGGGCACTGCCGCGAACGTGAAACGTTTGAAAGAAGCGTTGGAAAACAAGGAACTCATTGACATTAACGATAAAATAGTTGCGTTTAACGACCCTGTTTTCCGGCTTTGGTTTAAAGACAATATAAAAAGGATATAATCTCTTCATTAAAATGTAACGATATGGCTAAAACGAAAACGGCATATTTTTGTCAGCAATGCGGATACGAATCCGCAAAGTGGCTGGGGCGCTGCCCTTCATGCGGCGAATGGAACACTTTCGTGGAAGAGTTGGTGAGCAAAGAGCCGGCGGCGAACGGCGCTAATTTCTTCTCGCAGGAAAAGGCGGCGGCGCGGCGGATAGATCAGATCGCCTTTGAGCAGCAACCGCGCCTGAATATTGAAAACGAAGAAGTGAACCGCTTGCTGGGCGGCGGATTGGTACTGGGCTCGCTGGTGCTTATTGGTGGCGAGCCGGGCATCGGAAAATCGACTTTGAGCCTGCAATTGGCGTTGCATGCGCCGTCGCTGAAAACATTGTATGTGTCGGGCGAAGAAAGTGCGCAACAAATCAAAATGCGTGCCGACCGGCTTAAAGGCGACGGCAGCAATTGTTACATTCTGAGTGAAACGAACCTCGAAAATATTTTCACACAGGCGCAGCAATTGAAGCCGCAATTTATGGTGGTTGATTCCATCCAGACGCTTTTTACTAATCGCGCGGAGTCGTCGGCAGGCAGCGTGTCGCAAATTCGCGAATGTGCGGCGCAGTTGCTGAAGTTTGCCAAGCAAACCGGCATCCCCGTGTTCATCATTGGGCATATCACGAAAGACGGCAGCATTGCAGGCCCGAAGGTGTTGGAGCATATTGTGGATGTGGTGCTGCAATTCGAAGGCGACGGAAACCATGCCTACCGCCTGTTGCGCAGTATAAAAAACCGCTTCGGCTCTACGGCGGAAATCGGTATTTTCGAAATGCAAAATTCCGGTTTGCGTGAAGTGAGCAACCCTTCTGAGATTCTCATCACCCAGCACGACGAGGCTTTGAGCGGCATTGCCGTAGCTGCCATGCTCGACGGGATACGCCCGTTCCTCATCGAAACACAGGCGCTGGTGAGCACAGCCGCCTACGGCACGCCGCAACGTTCTACTACCGGCTTCGATGTGCGCCGCATGAACATGCTCCTGGCCGTGCTCGAAAAACGGGCGGGTTTTAAGCTCGCCGTAAAAGATGTATTTCTCAACATGGCCGGCGGATTAAAGGTTGTTGATCCGGCGGTTGATTTGGCGGTGGCGGTGGCCATCCTTTCTTCCAATTTCGATTTGGCCGTACCTTCGCGGTATGCCTTTGCCGCCGAACTGGGATTGAGTGGCGAAATACGCCCAGTGGCGCGCGTTGAACAACGCATTGCCGAAGCTGAAAAATTAGGGTTTGAAAAAATTTTCCTTTCCAAATATCATAAAGGTATTCCCAAAACAAAGCACATTGCCTTGATCCCCATAGGCAAGATTGACGAACTCACACGGGAAGTGTTCCGGTCATGACATCCAAATTAGCATATCTTAACATTTATCTTGATTGGAATTAAAAAAAATGTGTTTACCTTTGCGCCCGTTAAAATTGTTTCTGTTCTTTTTGTTTTTCTGGCGTTACTTTTATACTCTGTGTAAAGAAACTTACGAAATTTCTGAATATACTTCTGAGAAATAAAATTAGTGCCCCTGTTTTCTTTTTTGTAATCTTATCCATTTTTTTTATTGTCGGAAAAAGGTAGAAGGGGGATTGTTTTGTTGCACAGGTTTATCGAAACTTTTTTTACCTGAAGTAAAAGTAAAGCACAAAGAACTAAGTGCGGTCTTTCTGCTACTTAGTCCTTTATTATTGTAGTGTAGAATAGTGACAAAAGATTAGAAATTGTTGTTTTTGTTGTTTGCTCTTCATGTTTTTCTAATTTTTAATCTTTTGTTTTTATTCTATATACTAAATATATGTTATAACTATTTTGTGATAAAATAAATAATATGAAAAAAATACTGCTAATAATAATTTGTTGGCCTTTAGTGTTGACGGCACAAAACGGTGTTTCTTTGTCGAATCTTGTAATGAATGCCGGAACGGTAACCTTCGACGTGAGTTGGAAGCTACCTGCGCCTACGGCGAAGTGGAGTGATACGGTGTGGGTGTTTGTGGATTATAATGACGCAGGCGTGATGAGGCGGTTACCGTTATTACCGGGCGCTACATTAACCACTACACCGGTATCCGGTATAGGAAAGGTGATTGAAGAGCGGGGGAACAACAATGGCGTGTGGGTGGTTGGTAATGCGCGACATGCCGGTCATTTTTCTGCTTCGGTCAAATTATTGACTTCGGTGGCTAATGCGCCCGGAGCCTGCGCGTATGCGTCCAATTACCAGCCGACAGGGAAATATAATTCCGCCACAAATATTTCATTTACCGGCACGCCAATGTATAATATAGTGCTCAAACATACCGATGGAAGCGTAATTACCACGAAATCGGATAGCCCGTATCTGGTGCCGGCAAGTTATACCCTGGTATCGTTCACCGACGCCACAGGAATGCCGGGTGTTTTTGGATGCGTACCAATGAATGGGGATATTGATTTTTCGGTGCCGGCAAACATATCAAAAAAACAAAAAACGTCTTTTGTAATGACGACACAACCGGTTGCGCCTAATGCTTCAGTAACTTATCATTGGTTGGCGCCTGATTTTAATCCCTCATTGCAAATGGGATCTACAAATATATATACTACAGAGTCGCCGGCCACTGCCGGCACGTATTTAGTGACATTAACGGCACAAGCTGCGGGTTATTGCAATATGACTAAAACAAAAGAAGTGTCGCTGAATAATTGTCTCAATCCGGTGGTGCAAAATTTGAATGTGTCGGCTTCGGGTTTCTGTACAGGTGCGGAAGGCGTTGTGTTTGCCCTGGATGACACGCAGAATGGCGCACAATACCAATTATATAAAGATGGTGCGGCTACCGGCACAATGTTAAAAGGTAGGGGAGGCGCCGCCACCTTTACCGGAAAATTTGATGCGGCGGGCACTTATATCGCCCGGATAGTGGGTAATGGCATATATTGTGAAGCCACGATGAACGGCACGCATGAGATAACCGAAAATTCGTTGCCTGCGGCTCCGAATATTGCACAGCCTGTGAATATGTGCCAACATTCCGGTGATATTGTGTTTACTGCCGGTAACTATTCCGGAACGTTAGTGTGGACGTCAAACGGCGGAGGAACTGAAAACGGTAATAATGTGACATTTTCAAGTGCAGCAACCGGAACGAAGACTGTAGTTGCCCGTTCGGAGCAGACTTATCCGGGCGCACCGACTTGTTATAGCAGTACGGTTACCCGGTCTGCGACGGTACATACGCCGCCGGTTATTAGTGCGCATCCGCAGTCGCAGGAGTTTTGTGAACCCACGGTCGCCACTACGTTAACGGTGACGGCGGCACAAGGTAGCGGCAACACGTTGTCCTACCAATGGAAAAAAGGTGCGGGAGCCGGTAGCGATGTGGGTACTGACAGCAATGTCCATACCGATACCGTGTCTGCACTGACGGACTATTGGGTTGTGGTGACTGATAACAATAATTGTACGGTCACGTCCGGCAAGGCCACAATTACAGTGTCTGGTTACACGGGTGGACAAATAGGAACGGGGGTTGTGTGTAATGGCGGCCCGGGAAGAATAGGGCGATGATCATACCTCAAGTTAGACGTGATAATATAAAATATACGAAATAATAATGGAATAAAATATACATCAATGAAAACGATAAAGAAATTACTAATTGCCATGATACCGGGATTCTTTTTCTCGGTGTGTGTGGCGCAAGATTTAACAGTGTGTACTTCTTCTTCCTATTCTATCCCAAGTGTAACGCCGGCAGGTAGTGCCGCGACCTATGTATGGATGGAAAATGGTGTGGAAATTGCCGGCGCTGCGGATGTGTCATATATCAATACGGCAGGAAAAACTACAGCGGGTACATATATTTATACGCGCATGGCAAAAATGCCGAATTGTAATTGGCAAGCCTCTAATTCATTTATTTTGTGTGTTGTGGGGATGGACAGTGCACCTGCCATCACGTTGCCTGCGAATAAGTGTTCGGGAGAGGATTTTGTATTTACCGTGCCGCCGGTTGCAGGAACAAAATATGAGTGGGACGGCGGAGGTGTGGCCAAGGATAACACCTATACCTATTCATCGGCGACAGCCGGGGCGAAGACAGTGACGGTGCGTGCGGTGGCTTCGTTGGGTGGCTCGAATTGTACTTCTTCCTATTCGGGTGCTACGGTGACCGTGTATGCCACGCCCACGATTATTGTACAGCCTGAGGCGAAACAAGGGGTATGTCCGGATAATACGGTGGATCTTTCCATTCTGGCAAGTGATGCTACGGCCTATCAATGGTTGAAAAATGGCGTTGCCGTAACGGAGGGAAGCGGGTATGATAGGGCTGATTATACCACTGCGGAGTTAAACAGTGAGGCGACTTACGCGGTAATCGTGGGTAATGCCGGCGCCTGTTCGGTAACATCAGACGAAGCCGTAGTTACAATGAAACAGAGTGGCTGCTGCAATATGCCGGGTACAACGGGCTTGTTTACGACATTTAATCCTTGTGCTATTTCGTCCATGGGTTCGGAATGGATGCTTAAGGATGACCGGGAAAGTGACAATATACAAACTTATAAGGTAAAGCTTCTGGCTGATGGGCGCTATTGGATGGTGCAGGATTTGAAATTTGGGAAAGGGTGTGACAAAATTACTTTTGCCGGATCCAGAGCCGACAAGACCGGTATTGTGGCTGCCGGCTACTATGGGGATTGCCTTAAAAATACCAATGGCGATTATCTCTATGATTGGGCAGCAACACTAAACCAAAGCAAAGCACACCATGGTGGTTCATACAGGGGGTGCACGGGCGTAGGCGCCTCTGCTAATAATTGTCAGGGTATTTGTCCGGACGGTTGGCACGTGCCTACAAGTAATGAGTTTGATCAAGCCAATAATATATTTAAAGGTGCTTATAATTGTAAGAACGCCGATTGTTGGAATTTAACAAAAAATTGGGAAGCCTCATTCGCTGGTCTTGCTACCGCTACCGGTAAAGTCAATAATATTGGTACCCAGGGCCAATATTGGAGCAGTTCGAGCAACAGTAACAGCAACGCTTCTGTCATGTACATTTCTTCCGGTTCTGTTTTAAATCCCAAAGGCATCGCGAACAGGAACTCCGGCCTCGCTGTGCGTTGCGTCCGGAATTATTAGTCTGCAGGTTTGATAGCAGCCCGCATTATTGTTCCGTGTTTTCGAAGTGCATTTTTATGGCCAGGGCGGTTTTGTTGCCCACCAA
>JAIRLC010000089.1 GCA_031259645.1 Prevotellaceae bacterium
TTTGTCCCGAATTAATATTGTATTCAATGAAAACGTTTTTATTTTTAGGTGGCATTGGCGCCCAGGAAATCATCATTATTGCCTTGTGCGTGCTGCTCTTTTTCGGCGGAAGGAAAATCCCCGAACTCATGAAAGGATTGGGCAAGGGCGTGAAAAGCTTTAAAGACGGTATAAAGGGCGTAGAAGACGACTTGAAAGAAGACCTGAAATAGGGGCTGGGAGCGTCTATGGCCAAAGAGATGTCGTTTTGGGACCACCTCGAAGTGCTGCGGCGGATGCTGTTCCGAGCCGCAGTAGTGGTTGTTGCAGCTATGGTAGTGGTGTTCCTCAACAAGTCGCTGGTTTTCGATGTCATCATTTTCGGCCCCCGCACCTCCGATTTCGTACTTTATCACTGGATGTGCCAATTGGGCGAGTGGCTGGGATGGCCGGGTTTTTGTCCAGAGGCATTCAGCATTTCCATCATTAACATAAACATGGCGGCGCAGTTTTTCACCCACGTGAGCACCTCGTTCTGGTTGGGTTTGGTGCTGTCGTTCCCTTACATCATTTGGGAGTTGTGGAAGTTTGTGGCGCCGGCGTTATATACCCATGAAAAACGCGGCGTGCGGCGTGCGTTTGCTTTCTCGTCGCTGCTCTTCTTCTTGGGTGTGCTGGTGGGGTATGTGTTTATTTTTCCGCTCTCCATACGATTTTTGGGTACTTACCAAGTGAGTGAAATTGTGGCGAATGAAATTTCGCTCAACTCCTATATCGGCATGTTTGTAACCCTCATTCTCACCATGGGGCTGGTGTTTGAAATGCCGGTGTTGGCGCATGTACTCTCGCGTTTCGGCATAATTACCCGCAAATTTTTGCGCAAATACCGGCGGCATGCCATTATTGTGGTGCTCATCCTGTCGGCGGTCATCACCCCCAGCGCCGATGCGTTTACCATGATTATGGTGGCTATTCCACTGTATCTTTTATATGAATTTAGTATTTTAGTATGCAAAAAAAGTTGATTTTTATTACCAATGACGATGGTTACCGGGCCGGAGGACTTGACGCACTTGTAGAGATGGCGCGCCCTTACGGGGACATTGTGGTGGTGGCCCCCGAAGAAGCCCAGTCGGGCATGTCGAGCGCCATGACATCAAAAGTTCCTATCCGGTTGCGTAAAGTGGAAGAAAGCGACGGCCTCACGATTTATGCTTGTGGCGGAACGCCCGTAGATTGCGTGAAACTCGCCATGAGCCATGTCTTCAAACGCAAACCCGACTTCCTGTTTTCAGGTATCAATCATGGCAATAACACCTCCGTTGCGGTTATCTATTCGGGCACGCTGGGCGCCGCTGCCGAAGGCACCTTATACAATATACCCTCTATCGGTTTTTCGTTGAACGACTATTCGCCCACCGCCGATTTCACCGCCTGCATCCCTTACGGGAAGCGGATTATCGACATGGTGCAAGCGTTTCCGTTTGACGAAAATACATTCCTTAATGTGAATTTTCCGCGCTTGCCTTACAGGGAAATCAAAGGCGTCCGCTTATGCCGCCAAAACCGCGGCGTGTGGATGGAGGAATTTGAAAAACGTGTTGATCCGCATGGTCAGGATTATTACTGGATGACCGGCAGTTTCCTGAATCATGAAAAGGAAGCAGGCGACGCCGATGAAAATGCACTTGCCGAAGGCTATGTGGCGGTGGTTCCCCATCATTTAGACATGACGAACTACAAGGAGTTGGAACGCCTGAGGGAGACTTGGAAATTTTAAAATTATTTTTATGCTGAACCATTTAAACCTTGAACATGTGCTGTTTCTCGATGTGGAAACAGTGCCGCAAGCGGCGTCGTACAACGAGTTGCCGGAACGGATAAAAACGTTGTGGGAAAAGAAATCGGTATATATCCGCAAGGAAAACCAAACGGCAGAAGAAGTTTATGAGCGTGCCGGTATTTTGGCGGAGTTCGGGAAGATTATTTGTATTTCGGCAGGCTATATCCATGAGGGAGAAAAGGGCAAGGTGTTTCGGGTAAAATCATTTTATGGGGATGATGAAAAGCTGCTGCTGACGCAGTTTTGTGCATCGCTGCACGCTTTTTTCGCCAAAAGGAGAAACGCCCAACTGTGCGCGCACAACGGCAAGGAATTTGACTTTCCTTACATTGCCCGCCGTATCCTGATTAACAGCTTGCCGCTGCCCGCCGTGCTGGATATGGCCGGCCGCAAGCCTTGGGAAGTACCTTTCCTCGACACGATGGAACTGTGGAAGTTCGGCGACTACAAACATTTTTGCTCCTTAGATTTATTGACCACCATTCTGGATATTCCCACCCCAAAAGACGATATTGATGGCAGTCGCGTGGCAGCGGTGTATTACGAAGAAAAAAACATAGCGCGCATTGTGCAATATTGCGAGAAAGACGCCATGGCTGTGGCGCAACTCCTGCTGCGCTACCGCGGCGAGCCCCTGCTGCCGGATATGGAGCGGGCAGGGGAGTAGGTTAAAAAGACACTTCCCTGGTTACTTCCACCCTTGCGCTGTAAGTGCAATAGCTTGGTTGTCGGGAGTGATGAGGTAGGCGCCCTCGTCTGCGCCGGTGAGGTGCCCGATGATGTCGATGCCCTGCAAGTCGCGTTTGATGGCGTCGTGCAGGGTTACGGGAACGGTAAACAGGAGCTCGAAGTCGTCGCCGCCGTGGAGTGCGGCAACCACCGCATCAAGGTTCATTTCTTCCGCCATCTTAAACGTTTCCGAAGCGATGGGCAGGTGCTCAAGGTAAATGCGGACGCCGCAGTTCGACTGCTTGCACAAGTGCAACGTGTCTGAAGCCAGGCCTTCCGTCACATTAACCATAGCCGTGGGAACGATGTGGTGGGCGGCCAACAGGCCAATCACCTCTTTTTGCGCTTCGGGTTTCAGGTGCCGTTCGAGAATGTAGTTGTAGCCTTCCAGTTGGGGTTGTGCGTTGTTATTCCCTTCAAATACCGTTTTTTCGCGTTTCAGCAGTTGAAGACCCATGTAGGAGGCGCCCAGATTGCCGGTGAGGCATAACAGGTCGGTGGGTTTTCCTCCGTGGCGGTACACGATGCTTTCCTTCGGTGCGGCGCCTGTGGCCGTTGCGCTCAGGGTGAGCCCGGTGAGGGAGGTTGATAATGCCACATTGACCAAATCAAGGCCGTAGCGCGTACACGCTGTGGTGATGCCGTCGAAAAGTTCTTCCACATGTTCTACGGAAAAGCGTTGCGAGAGGCCTGCTGTAACCATGATTTGCGTGGGGTTTACATTCATTGCATATACCTTATTTATAGTAGCAATGACGGTCTTGTATCCCAAATGTTTCAGCGGGGTGTACGTAAGGTCGAAATGAATGCCTTCGAGCAACAGGGAAGTGGCCGTCACGCATTGTTGCCCGCTGTAGTCTGCAACGGCAGCGTCGTCGCCCATGCCTTTGACGGTAGAAGGCTGTTTCGTTTCTACCGCGTTCGTGATGTGGTCGAGTAATTTTACAGCGCCGAGATTGGCAATGTCGGTATATTTTTTCGCCATGTTTAAAATGATGCGTTTTTTGGCGTACGTGGGAAAGGAATGACGTCGCGGATATTCGTCATGCCGGTAACGAAGAGCAGCAGGCGTTCAAAACCGAGTCCGAATCCGCTGTGCTCGGCCGATCCGAAACGGCGCGTATCGAGGTACCACCACAGGCTGTCTATTTCCATCTTGTCTTCGTTAATGCGTGCCAGCAGCTTGTTGTAGTCTTCTTCACGTTGTGAGCCGCCAATAATTTCGCCGATTTTCGGAAACAACACATCCATGGCGCGTACGGTTTTCCCGTCGTCGTTTTGCTTCATGTAAAACGCTTTAATTTGTTTCGGATAATCGGTAAGGATGACCGGCCTTTTGAAATGTTTTTCCACGAGATAACGTTCATGTTCGCTTTGCAGATCTACGCCCCACGATACGGAAAACTCAAACTTCTGCCCCGACTTCAGCAAAATGTCCACGCCTTCGGTATAGGATAGCCGCACAAACTCGGTGCTACACACGCCTTGCAGCCGTTCGAGCAGTTCCTTGTCATACATGTCGTTCAGGAACTTCAGGTCGTCGGCGCAATGTTCGAGGGCGTAACGCACCAGGTACTTGATGAAATCCTCGGCGAGGTCCATGTTATCGGTGATGTTGTAGAACGCCATTTCGGGCTCTATCATCCAAAATTCGGCTAAGTGGCGCGGCGTGTTGCTGTTCTCGGCGCGGAACGTAGGGCCGAAAGTGTAAATTTGGCCGAGCGCCATGGCGCAAAGCTCGCCTTCGAGTTGCCCGCTCACCGTGAGGCTCGTTTCCCGCCCGAAGAAATCTTGCGTGTAGTCGATGGCGCCCTGTTCATTTTTGGGCGGGTGGTTTATGTCGAGGGTTGTTACGTGGAACATGGCTCCTGCGCCTTAGGCGTCGGAAGCGGTGATGAGAGGCGTGTGGATGTAATAAAATCCCTGCTCGTTAAAGTAGTGGTGAATGGCAAAAGCCATGGCATGCCTGATGCGCAGTAT
>JAIRLC010000051.1 GCA_031259645.1 Prevotellaceae bacterium
CATGTTCTATTGTCTGTTTTTCATTAACCACTAACAACTAACCATTAAAGAAAAGGGCCGCCGGCTTTCAACAGATGATATAGAAAGAAAGAAGAACTAATCACCAGCGAACCCTTTTACAATGAACAATTAACAATGAATAATGAACAATTTAAATTACATTTATAATTAATCACATTGGCACATTAAAAAATTAGTCACATTAGTCTTGTCTGTTATCTAAAAGTCCATGTTCTATTATCTGCTTTTCACTAACCACTAACAATTAATCACTAATTTCATATATACAATAATATCACATATCGCAAATATATTGCAACACATACAAAAGTAATTAAGAGATTAGGTGATTAAGATATTAAGAAAAATACAACGATTTTCTTAATCACTTAATTTCTTAGTCACTTAATCACTAAAATAAAGGTAGCGCGAGCCTGTAGAATAATTTATTTAAATTAAGTGGTCTTGCGGAACCATATACTCAAATAAATTAGGCCCACACCTATCTCTTCAACAATATATAAACTGGGGTTGTAAAAAGAAACGTGTGGGCGCTAACTTTATTCCTCTTGAGTATATTTTAAATTTAAAAAGTCGCAAGTTTCTTAATTTACAGAGTACTAAAAGCGAGCGCCAACAAGTACTAAAAAGAACGGACTAACATCTTACGGTGCAAATATAAATACATTTTTTTAAACTCCAAATATAAAACCGTTAAAATATGTTATATTAGCTTAAATTTTTTGCGATAAATCACATTCCTACAATTCGTCCATCAATAGACGCGATAGAGACGCGATAAATCGCGTCTCTAAATACTGCCTACTGCTACTTTTTCTCTACCCTGAAACGGCTGGTCAGGCTGAGGCCTTCGTCGTCCACCAAGGTGATGGTGTGCAGCCCGGCGGAGGGAGTTACCGGCATGCTGTGAAAATATTGTGTGGCGCCCAAATACACTTCGTCGAGGTGCCAATACATGATGGCGCTCCGGCGGCGGTGCGTGGCCTGCAATTCGATTTTCCCAAGCTCCCCGCTCATTTGTTTGGTTAATACAACGGCCAATCCGTTTTCGGGATAGATTAACGCCATAGGCCGCTGCTGCACTACGGTGGCGCAACGCGGGTCAACGGGTGGCAGTGGCTTGTATGCGTAGTGTTTAGTCCTGTAGTACCATTCCTGCACCGGCGGCAGCACAAACCAGGAGCGCGAAATTATATGGTGTGCTTCTTCACAATCGGCGTTCACCCGGTATTTCCCATGACGGTCGAGGTGCACCAACACATGATAAGGACAGGGCGGCGTGTCGAGGCCGCTACTGGCTACCCACATCGAATCGGTTTCTTCGCATAGCGCGGTGGCGCGGTGCCCGCTTTTCCGGCACACCGCAATGTGGGTCATTTCATCGAACGGCTGCGCGTACCACGACGTGGGAGGTAACAAGTTAAACAAATCGAACAATACCGGCGCAGCGCTGCCCACGCCCGTGAGCATCGGACGTCCCTCGCCGCTGGCATTTCCCACCCACACGCCCACCGTGTAGTGGGGCGTAACACCTACCGCCCACGCATCGCGGTTGCCGTAGCTGGTGCCTGTTTTCCACGCCACCCGCCGCGAGGAAGGGAACGTTTTCCACTCCGCCTCTTCCTCCGGCCGCTGCACTTCCGACAAGGCGTCGAACACCAGCCAGCAGGCCGCAGCGCTTATCAGGTAGTCCTCGCTCACAGCCACCGGTGATGCCTGCTCTTGCGGCGTCAATACCGGCTTCCGCCAATCGTTGGGCGCATACTGCGAATGGTGTACGGTAAAGTTATCCAAGGTGCGCGACATGGAAGCATACACCGAACAAATATCCCACAGCGAGGCTTCCGCACCGCCCAGAATGAGCGAAAGCCCATAATGTTCCGAAGGAAATTTCAGCGAAGTAATTCCCATTTTTTTCAGCAGGACATAAAATTTGTTCAGTCCGAAGTCTTGCAGCAAACGCACCCAGGGGACATTCAGCGAGCGTTCCAGCGCCTCATGCACAGGCACGGCGCCGTCAAAACTTTTCTTGAAGTTCTGCGGTGCAAATCCTGAAAGAAAAGTCGGCACATCGGGCACCAAAGTATTCGGAAGCACGTCGCCTTCATCTATCAACCCCGCATACAGAAAGGGTTTCAGGATACTCCCCGTACTGCGCGGCGCCATGATTAAGTCCACGTCTTCCCCATATTCTTTATTGTTGCGGCCGGTTACATTTCCTATGTAGGCCAGCACGCCGCCACTCCGGTTGTCAATAATCACCGCCGCTGCGTTGTGCACGCTGTTTCCCCGCAGTTGTTCCGCATGGGTGTTTACCACCTGCGTGGCGTGCTGCTGCAAGAAATAATCAATGGTGGTAACGGCGCGTTCGCCTTCTTTCGTTTTAGCTAAACGTTCCACGACGTGCGGCGCCAGCATGGGGAGTGCAAAAGGCTTGTCGGGCAACGGCTCCAACTGCGCCAACTGTTTGTCTTCTTCATTCAGCAACCCCAAGCGGCAAAGGTCGTCGAGCAACGTATTGCGTTTTTTCAATAACGTGCTGCGATTGCGTCCCGGATGAATTAGCGCCGGCGCATTCGGCAACACCGCCAGCATGGCCGCTTCCGCCCACGACAGGTGTTGGGACGAACGTCCGAAATAGCGCCATGCCGCCGCCTCTACGCCCACCACATTGCCGCCAAACGGCGCATGCGCCATATACAATTCCAGTATTTCCCGCTTGGTGTAACGCCATTCCAAGCGGGTAGCCAAAATACATTCAATAATTTTTTCTTTTATCGTGCGGGGCTTTCCTTTTCGCATCAGTCTAATCACCTGCATCGAAATGGTGCTGCCGCCTTCCACTATCTTCCCCTGCCGGAGATTATGCCAAAAAGCACGGCCTATTGCCAAAAAGTCGATGCCTTTATGTTGCATAAAATGCTTGTCTTCGTAAGCCATTAAGCAGATTGCATATTTTATCGAGCCTATTTTTTGGGCGGGGAAACGCCACTGTCCGTCGGCGGCTATTTTTGCGCCGAGCAAATGCCCATCGGCGCTTTCCACTATGGTGGATGCAGGGTCGCGGAACAAGCCGGCGGGTAACGAGAACCAGTAACCTGCGCCCAACAATGCGAATAGCCCCAATAACCTGTATTTTCGCCAATTTTTCACCGGGAAGTTTTAATATGCGAAGATACAAATTCTCAGTAAAAAATTGAAATTTCAATAATTTTACGTATCTTCGTGTCCGTTTCTAAAAATCATCATTTATGAATACAACCCCCGAAAAAGTCAAATGCCTTATCATAGGCGGCGGCCCGGCAGGGTACACGGCCGGCATTTACACATCGCGCGCCAATATTCAAACCGTGCTTTACGAAGGAATCCAACCCGGCGGACAGCTCACCACAACTACCGATGTGGAGAATTTCCCCGGCTTCCCCGGCGGCATTTCAGGCCCCGAACTCATGACGCTGATGCAAAAACAGGCCGCCCGCTTTGGCGTAGACATCCGTCCCGGTTCCATATCGCAGGCCGACCTGTCCAAGCGCCCTTTCAGGCTCACTGTTGACGAGGAACATGAGGTAGAAGCGGAAGCGCTTATCATCGCCACCGGCGCTACGGCCAAGTATTTAGGCCTTCCTTCCGAAGAACGATACCGCGGACAGGGCGTGTCGGCGTGCGCCACCTGCGACGGTTTCTTTTACAAAGGACAAGACGTGGCCATTGTCGGCGGCGGCGACACCGCTTGCGAAGAAGCCCTTTACCTCGCCAACCTCTGCCGGAAGGTGTACATGATTGTGCGCCGCAATGTGTTGCGGGCATCCAAAACCATGCAACAGCGGGTGCTGAAAAATCCGAACATTGAAATGTTGTGGGAGCACCAAACCCTCGAAATTTTAGGCGAAACCAACGGTGTTACCGGCGCGCTGCTGGTAGACAAATCCGGACAACAAAAAAAGATAGCGATTCAGGGATTTTTCCTTGCTATCGGACACCATCCCAATGCCGAATTGTTTACACCGGCGTTGCACACCGATGAATTGGGCTATCTTAAAACCCAACCCGGCACTACCCAAACGAATATTCCCGGTGTGTTCGCCGCCGGCGACGTCAGCGACCCCCGTTATCGTCAAGCGATTACCGCCGCCGCCTCAGGGTGCATGGCCGCCAGAGACGCCGAATGTTTTTTAACCGGGGAATGATACGCGTTAAGCCTTAAAGATAAGCTACGATAAGGGAAAGTTTTTGTATCTTTGCGGAAAAATATTTCATGGACGAATTTATTTTTTCAAAACACGCGAAGGAGCAAATGCTCAGACGAGGTATTTCCAGAGAAGTAGCCGCGTTTGTTATGGCGCACCCTGAAGAAATACTCGTTGACGATAAAGATGTAACAGTGACGATTTTTCAATCTTTGATACAAGAAGGTAATCAACAGTTTTTGTTACGCATATTCATCAATAAAGGCAAGGTTCCCCATGAGATAATTACACTGTATAAAACTTCAAAAATTCAAAAATATTATGAAGGTAAAATACGATAAAGAACAGGACATACTCTATGTTTCATTCAGCAATGAAGCTGTTTACGAAAGTGACGAAGAAAAAAAGGGAGTCATATTGGACTATTCCGCTAATGGGCAAATAGTAGGTATTGAGTTGCTACATGCCTCCAAACAAGTATATAATCCCACTAAAGTGGAATATGAAGTAGCATAAATAATCACAAGTAGCAAGCTTATGCCCGGCATATGTGAAAACAGCTTTCTCTCAATTTTTATCCGTCTGTGGGTAAATTAAAAATTTTTATGTAAATTTGCGGTTTGGATTATGTATCATTTTTATGAGAATTACGCATTTATTCTATTTTTTGCTTGCTGCCCTGCTGCTTTCATCCTGTACGGGGAAGTTTGAAAAATTGCTCAAAAGCAATGACTCCGACCAGAAGTATAAGGCCGCGATGGACTATTATAACAAGAAAAAATACAACAAGGCCATTTCTTTATTCGACAATATCGTCTTGTATTATCGCGGCACGCCGCGCGACGACAGCGTTAATTTTTATCTGGCAAAAAGTTATTTTCTGGATAAAGACCCTTACTCTGCGGCGCATTATTTCAATACGTTCAGGCAAACATTTCCCCGCAGTCAGTTTACCGAAGAAGCAAGTTTTTTGCGTTGTATCTGTTTATATGAAACAACTTACCGCCCCTCGCTTGACCCAAAACCAACCTCACAGGCGCTGGCGGCCATCAATGAATTTAATTACCTCTACGCTGCGAGCGCGTGGAAAAAAGAGTTGCAACCCTTGTACGACGAGCTTTCCGGCCGGATGGATGAAAAGAATTTTTCTGCGGCGAAATTATACTACACCATTGAAAATTACAAAGCGGCTTTCACGGCGCTGAAAACAGTGCTTAAAGATAATCCCGAAAACCGCTATCGCGAAGATATACTCTATCTCATCATGTCTTCCTCTTACATGATTGCCAAAAACAGCGTGCAAAGTAAGCAGAAAGACCGTTACCAGACCGTCGTTGACGAATACTATAATGTTATCAGTGAATACCCCGACACCAAATACCGGAAAGAGGTAGATAGGATGCAGCGGGAAGCGCTGGAATTTTTAGAAAAAAAGTAATCATATTATGGATACAAAAAAAACAACTGTCCCTGTTAGCACTATTACACGTGACATCAGCCAACTGTCTTCAAAAATCGGCAATGTTTATGAAACGACCATGATTATCGCCAAGCGCGCCAATCAGATTGCTGCCGAAACGAAACAGGAACTTAACCGCAAGCTGGAAGAATTTTCAGATTATTCTGATAATCTCGAAGAAACGTTTGAAAACCGCGAGCAAATTGAGATTTCACGTTACTATGAACGGCAACCCAAACCCACGTTGGTAGCCGTCCAAGAACTCATCGACAACAAAATCTATTACCGGAAAATAGACGAACAGCAGCCCGAAAACAAAACGGCATAATTCTAATTTCAGCGTTTCTACCGATGTTGAAAGGGAAACATATATTACTCGGCATCACCGGAAGCATAGCGGCCTATAAGGCGGCTACGCTCATTCGTTTGTTGACGAAAGAAGGCGCCGAAGTGCAAGTGGTGATGACCGCTTCCGCCAAGTATTTTATTACCCCGCTCACTATGGCTACGCTGTCGAAACGTCCTGTTCTTGTTGAGTTCTATAATCCCGAAAACGGCAATTGGAACAGCCACGTGAGCCTTGGCGAGTGGGCTGATTACTATCTTATCGCACCGGCCACCGCCAACACCATGGCCAAAATGGTGCATGGCATAGCCGATAATTTATTACTCACCGCTTACCTGTCGGCGCGCTGCCCTGTAATTGTGGCGCCGGCTATGGATGTGGAGATGTATAACCATCCGGCCAACGTGCGCAATATGGCGTTGCTCAAAGAACGCGGCGTGATGGTGATAGACCCCGCCAGCGGGAGCTTAGCCAGCGGGCTGGAAGGAAAAGGACGCATGGAAGAACCTGAAAAAATCGTGCAATTCCTGCAACATTCCGTTTCAAAAAAAAAAACGCTGTCGGGATATAACGTCCTTGTAACCGCCGGCCCCACTTACGAAGCTATCGACCCTATACGTTTCATCGGCAACCACTCATCGGGAAAGATGGGTTATGCGCTGGCCGAAGAATTTGCTGCGCGCGGCGCTACCGTAACTTTAATCAGCGGGCCTACCGCGCTCAACGCGCAACATCCCCACATAAAAACCATTCCGGTGGTGAGCGCCGTCCAAATGCACGCCGCCGCCGCCGCACAGTTTGAAACCGCACATATCGCCGTACTTTGCGCAGCAGTGGCCGATTTCACGCCACAACACCCGGCCGGGGAAAAAATCAAACGAGGAAAAGAGCCGTTGCAATTGCAGCTTCAACCCACCGTGGATATCGCGGCGGAACTTGGCCGGAAGAAAACGGCAGCACAAATCCTCGTGGGGTTTGCGTTGGAAACAGACCACGAACTGCCCAACGCCCAAAAGAAAATGACGGCGAAAAATTTGGATATGATTGTCCTCAATTCGTTGAACGACGCCGGCGCAGGATTCGGGTGCGACACCAACAAGGTAACCCTGCTTTACCGGAACGGCACACAGCAAAATTCCGGCCTCAAACCCAAAAGTTGTATCGCCGCCGACATCATCGACGCCATCCAATCTATAAAGTGAACACATCATGCGCAAGATTATTTTCATAGCTTTCTGTCTTCTCTCAGGCATACCCGCACAAGCGCAGGAACTACGCTGCAACTTGGGCATTAACTCTTCAAAGATACAAGGCACCAACAAGTCGATATTTCAAACGTTACAAAAAGACCTTAACGATTTCCTCAATAACAGGGTGTGGACCCACAACAAGTACGCCACCGACGAACGCATTGAATGTAATTTTTTCCTCACCATCACCGACCAGCCCGGCACCAATGAATTTAAAGGCACCTTGCAAGTGCAGTCGAGCCGCCCTGTGTACGGAAGTTCGTACATCTCGCCGGTATTTAATTTCCTCGACAACGAGATTTCATTTACCTATATAGAATACGACCCCATAGAATTTAACGACCAGACTTACACCAGCGCGCTCTCTTCGATTTTCGCCTTTTACGTGTATATCATTCTGGGGTTTGATTACGACACTTTTTCATTGCGTGGCGGAACCGAGTATTTCAAAAAAGCCGAACGCATCGTGGTGAATGCACAGGGCGCGGTGGAAAAAGGGTGGCGTCCTTATGAGGGCTCCCGCAGCAACCGTTACTGGATGATTGAAAATATCCTGAATTACAAATACGACGCCGAACGCAGCGCCTATTACAAATATTACCGGCTGGGGCTCGACCAGATGAGCGGGCGACTCAGCGAAGGACGCGCCAACATCACAGAAGCGCTGCTCGACATTCAAAAGGTATATCGCGAACGTCCCGATATATATTT
>JAIRLC010000062.1 GCA_031259645.1 Prevotellaceae bacterium
GCTTTTACGCCGTGCTCATGCAGCCATTTCACCTGCGGATACACCGGCGCCGTACCCACGCCGCCTGCAATGAACAGATAGTGTTGCTTGCGCAACATGTCTTCCGGAAACTGCACAAACGCCGCCGGATGCCCCAGCGGGCCTACCACATCCAATAAATAGTCGCCTGCGTTTTTGTCACAGATTTGACGGCTCGACGTGCCCACCACCTGTATCACCACCGTTACCGTGCCGCGCGCCGCATCGTAATCGCAAATCGTAAGCGGAATGCGCTCCCCTTTGTCGTGGGCGCGCACAATGAGAAACTGCCCCGGCTGCGACGACCGCGCTAAACGAGGCGCTTCCACATCCATCAAAAAAATCCCTCCGGCCAACTGCCGTTTCGCTACAATGACATACATATTGTTTTCGTAATTTTCACAACCGGTTTAGAAACAATCCTTGTATTTCATCAATCACAGGCTTCAACTCCGGATCGAGTTCAAGGGCTTTTTTAAAATCGGCGTCCGCCGCTGTCCATTCCCCAAGAACAAGGTAGGCAAGCCCTCTTTCTTTGAAATAACGGCCGTCATTGGATTGGAGCTCTATAGCTTTGGTGAAATCGGCTACCGCGCTTTTGGCGTTACTGTCGGCAATCTTCGTAATGCCGCGGTAATAGTAGGCGTCTGTGATATAAAAATCAATCTCAATGGTTTTTGAAAAATCGTCCAGCGCCTTTTTATATTCCTCCATGCTGTGGTAAGCTTGTCCTCGCTGCATGTAAGCCTTGGCGTTGGTAGAGTCCAGCTTCACCACCTGCGAAAAATCATTTACCGCTTTTTCAAATTCATAGCGCACCCTGTATAATTCCGCCCGCGAATAATACGCTTCTATATTCTGAGGCGATAATTGCAGCACAGCCGTATAATCGGAAATGGCCTCCGTATAGTAGCCCATCTTACTGTATGCTGTAGCCCTTCCCATGTAAGCCTTCCAGAGTTTTCCATCACGTTCTATCGCCTTGCTGTAGGCCGATACCGCTTCGGCATAATTGTCCTGAAACAAACGGATATCACCCATTTTCAAATCACTCAACACATCCTGAGATTGGGCGCAAAAGGGCGTAACCGACAATATCAATAGATAAAAAATACAACGATAACAAAAAATCATAACGTAAATTTAGATTGAGCGCACAAATATAAATAAAAAAGCGGTAAAATTATTGCAGAATAGAAAAAATGATTATCTTTGCACACCTTTTCTCGGGAAGAAAAGGAAGTTGAATAGCAAATATTAACTTAAATAAACATATATGTCTGTAAAAATTCGTTTAGCCCGCCACGGTAAAAAAGGTTTTGCCTATTTCCACATTGTTGTAGCCGACAGTCACGCCCCGCGCGACGGCCGTTTTATTGAACGCATCGGGACCTACGACCCCAATACCAACCCGGCCACCATTGATATCGATGGCGAGAAAGCATTGGACTGGATCGCAAAGGGCGCACAGCCTACCGACACGTGCCGCCGCATTTTGTCGTACAAGGGCGTGTTGCTGAAAAAACATTTGCTCGAAGGGGTGAAAAAAGGCGCATTGACCGAAGAAGCCGCCAATGCCAAATGGGAAGCTTGGATGCAGGAAAAGGAAAGCAAAGTACAAGCCAAGCGAAGCGAACTGGCGCAATCGGGCCGCGATGCGGTAAAAGCGCGCTTGGAAGCCGAAGCAAAAGCAAAAGAAGCAAAAGCTGCCGTAGTGGCGCAAAAGAAGAGTGAACAAGCGCTGAAAGAGGCCGAAGCGAAAGCCGCTCAGGAGGCTGAGGAGACCGTAGCGGAAACACCGGCTGAAACGCCGGCCGAGCCCGAAACGCCACCGGCCGAAGCGCCTGCTACGGAACCCGCTACGGAATGAACCCCACAATAAATAGTGGTTTGCACTTCGCAGATGTGGTCAAAACATTTGGCGCCCATGGCGAACTTCTTATCAGGCTTCGTCGCGAAGCGCCCGAAGAAATAAATGTAGAGGAACCGGTATTCATCACCATCGACGGATATGCGGTTCCTTTTTATTTCAAGCAATTTGACGCCCGCGGTAACCACCGCGCCCTGGTGGTGTTCGACGATATGGAAACCATGGAGCTGGCGCAGGAACTCGTAGGCAAAGCCATCAAGCGGAAAACGGACGGCCCCACCCCGACCCGCCCCCAAAGGGGGGGAGATCATTCCCCCCCTCTTCTGAAGGAGAGGGGGCTGGGGGGTGAGGCCGTAATCCACTACCACGTCGTTGATGAAAAAGCGGGTGAAGTAGGCGTGGTAGCCGGGTTTATCGACATCCCCGGAAACCCCTGCCTGCAACTGAATGACGATGCACAGGAAATTCTGATTCCTTTCCGGGAAGAGATGATGACGATCAACCACCGAAAAAAAATAATCACCACCAACCTCCCCGAAGGTTTGCTGGATTTAAACCGGAAGCCATGACCTTGATTGCCGACAGCGGATCGACCAAAACGGCCTGGTGCCTGACCAACGGACAGGACTACTCCGAACAATTCCTGACGGCTGGTATAAATCCATTTTATACTGATTATGAGAATATTGTAAGTGAATTACAAGAGTTAACCAAGCGGTTTAACCATGTAGTTAATACTGTTTATTTCTACGGTGCGGGCGTGGCGTCGCCTGAGAAAGCAACCTTGATGAAACAATGTTGCTGCGAAGTGTTTCCAACCGCTACGGCAGAGGCCCACACCGATTTATTAGGCGCCGCGCGGGCGTTATGCGGCCACACACCCGGTATAGCCGGTATTTTGGGCACCGGCTCAAACTCTTGCTTCTACGACGGCCAACACATTGCCGACACCGTTCCGCCCTGCGGTTTTATTCTTGGTGACGAAGGAAGCGGCGCCGCCCTTGGCAAACAGCTTGTCGCCGATTTTTTACAACGCCGGTTGCCGAAAGAAATACATCACGCCTTTCAGGAGCACAGCAAGCTCACTAAAGATGAAATATTAGAACAGGTGTACCGGAAACCCTTCCCCAACCGCTTTTTGGCGGCGTTCACCACTTTTCTTCATCAGCATCAAAACCATTATTATGTACATGACTTGTTACACAAAAGTTTTGACAGTTTTTTAACCCGTCACATCATGCATTATGACTGTGCCCGCTATCCCTTACATTTGTTGGGCTCCGTGTCATTCTATTTTCAGCATATTATCAAGGAAACGGCCGGCGCACGAAATATTCAACTCGGAAAAATTGAAAAAACAGCGATGCCGGGGCTGCTCCTCTATCATAAAAACCATTAACCATGAACGCCTCTTTCCTCGTACTTGTATTCATTGGTTACACGCTTCTCATTTTCGGCGTGACGTGGATCACTTCGCGCCATGCCAACAACGACACTTATTTCATCGGAAACCGGCGCTCGCCGTGGTTTGTAGTGGCCTACGGCATGATTGGCGCTTCACTTTCGGGCGTTACGTTCATGTCGGTACCCGGCAATGTGCAAGCGCAAAATTTCTTCTACATGCCCATGGTATTCGGCTTTCTTGTGGGGTACATCATCATTGCCACTGTGCTGATGCCGCTGTATTACCGGATGAAACTCACCTCTATTTACACGTACCTCGAAAAACGTTTCGGGCTCTTTACCTACCGGTCGGGCGCCGCGTTTTTTATCCTCTCGCGCACGCTGGGCGCCACGTTGCGCATGTTTTTAGTGGTAAGCGTGCTGCATGTTTTTATCCTCCGGAATTTCGGTATTCCGTTTTGGGTGGCAGGACTTATTTTTATCATCCTCATTCTTCTCTACACCTTTGAAGGAGGCATCAAAACCATTGTGTGGACAGACATGCTGCAAACCACGTTCATGTTGCTGGCCGTGGTGTTCAGTGTGGTGTACATCTGCAAAGAGATGGGATGGGACTTTGGCGAAATGTGGACACAAGTGAAGGCCAGCGGAAAAATGCAAATGTTCGACGCCGATTGGTCGGCCAACACCCATTTCCTCAAACAGTTTCTCAGCGGGATGTTTGTGTGTATCGCCATGACCGGCCTTGACCAGGAAATGATGCAGAAAAACCTCAGTTGCCGCAACCTTCGCGCTGCGAAAAAAAACATGTTCACCTTTAGCGGCATTCTCGTGGTTGTTGATTTCCTGTTCCTTCTGCTCGGCGCGGTGCTGATCATCTACACCCAACAAAAAGGACTGACTTTTACCGACACCGACCTCATTTTTCCCACCGTAGCCATTAATCATCTGGGAAATGTGGCGGGCATTATTTTTATCATCGGGTTAATCTCGGCCGCGTATCCCAGCGCCGACGGCGCGCTCACGTCGCTCACCACGTCATTTTGTATCGACATGCTTGCCATGGAGCGCAAAACACAATGGACAGAACGGCGAAAGAAGCAGATACGTTACCTCGTACATTTTAGCTTTGCGTTGCTGTTCCTGCTGCTCATCATCTTTTATAATACGGTGAAAAATGATGCGGTAATTAATTTGGTATATGCCATAGCTTCATATACCTATGGGCCTTTACTCGGATTTTTCTTCTTCGGCATTGTAACAAAATATCAGGTGCGCGATGGCGCCATGCCTTTTGTCGCCGTGCTTTCACCGGTATTGTGTTTTGTGTTGGATTGGGCGTTTACCCGCTATTTACATTTCGGGTTTGGGTTTACGCTGCTTATCGTAAACGGACTATTTACGTTCACCGGCATGCTGCTTTTCCGCCGGCGACGAGCTTTGTAAGAAACGCCGCAAATTTCGTTCCATCCGATGAAGACAGGAAAGAAACCGTAACCGGAATATAAAACAACCGTTTTTTTACCTCTTCATTCAGCCCTTCCGCCATGCGGAGACGTTGCGCGTCCTTTTCGGTAGTAAAGAAAAACGCTTCGGGGTAAGTAGTAGATATGGCATTTATTTTTGCTATATCTTGCGGCGTAAAAAAATGATGATCGGGAAAATTCAAGTGTTGCACAAGTTGATAATTTCCCCGCACGTAATCAATAAAAGTCGCCGGGTCGGCTATTCCCGTGAGCGCTGCCGCCTGTTTTGGCGGAACATCGGGAAACGCGTTGCCGTCAAACACTGCTTTGGCGGCGCCATAATCAAACCGGGTGAAATATAATTGTTGATAAGGATATAAATTCAAATGTTTCGTGATGATACGCTGTTCAATCGGCTGCATGTTGGCAGGACACTTGGTCACAATCACCACGTCGGCGCGACGTTTCTGGCTCACATTATCGCGCAGCCGCCCGTAAGGCAGGTAATGGTCGGTGTGGAGCGGGCGGTTATAATCAACCAGCAAAACAGACAACGCCGGGTGCACCTTGCGGTGTTGGTAGGCGTCATCGAGAATGACCACACCAAGTTGCGGCACGTCTTCTTTCAAGCGCCGGATGCCCGCCACCCTGTTGGCGTCGACAGCTACCGTGAGCGCCGGATTTTTCCGTTTTATTTGCAAGGGCTCATCACCAACTTGCTGCACCGTGGCGGTTGTTTCCACATAACGAAATCCCTTAGTTTTTCGTTTATACCCGCGTGAAAGCACGGCCGTAACCGCCGTTGT
The DNA here is from genome assembly GCA_031259645.1 of Prevotellaceae bacterium. Taxonomy (GTDB): domain Bacteria; phylum Bacteroidota; class Bacteroidia; order Bacteroidales; family UBA932; genus JAIRLC01. The sequence continues at coordinate 5,565 of JAIRLC010000062.1, forward strand.
TTGCAATAACGACGCCAGCCATTCGGTATGCGGGGTTTTGCCTGTGCCACCTACCGTGATATTGCCTACCGCAATCACCGGCAAACGAAACTTCTCCGATTTGAATATCCGCCAGTCATAACACTTGTTGCGCACACACACTGCCGCCGCATAGAGCAAACTCAAAAAATAATAAAAAAAATCACGCAGCAGCTTCATGGGAATGAAAGATATTTATCAAACAAAAATACAAAATTTTTGAGAAAAAAACGAATTTTGTTATCTTTGCACATAAATAGTGGTGTTTATGCAACAATATCTTTTAACGGAACAACCTTCCATCCTGAATCGTTTTTTTGCAGAAATGCGCGATTGCAATATTCAAAAAGACAGCATGCGTTTTCGCCGCAACATGGAACGTGTAGGCGAAATATTCGCTTATGAAATCAGCAAAACGCTGAATTACCATGCGGCAGAAGTGCAAACGCCGCTGGGCATAGCCGCCACAAAGTTGCCTGCCGGCACGTTGGTGCTGGCCACCATTTTGCGGGCCGGGTTGCCGCTACATCAGGGTTTTTTGAATGTGTTCGACAAGGCCGAAAATGCGTTTATTGCCGCTTACCGCAAATATGGGAAAGACAATAAATTTACCATTCAGTTTGAATACCTTTCGTCGCCCAGCGTGGCCGGCAAGGTGCTTATCCTGATGGATCCCATGTTGGCCACCGGCGCCTCTATGGTGTTGGCTTATCAGGCGCTTGTGTCGAAGGGAAAGCCTGCGCATACCCACTTGGTGTGCCCCATTGCCAGCAGGGACGGCGTAGAATACCTGCAACGCAATTTACCCGAAAAGGAAACCACGCTGTGGGTGGGCGACATCGACCCTGAACTCACCCTGAAATCATACATTGTGCCCGGCCTCGGCGACGCCGGCGATTTGGCTTACGGCAATAAGACCAGTTAAGAACTAAGAGTTAAGAGTTAGGACGTGACAGAATTACGATCTACGATTTACGATTTAGGCTGGCGCCAGCGTAATTAGTCACATTAAAAACAAACATTAAGAATCCTCGTAAGGTTTGGTTGAAGTTAAACCTCGACGAATGTATGAAAAAACACCGCTGCCCACACTTTCTGCGGGCGGCGGTGTTTTTAAATTATTAGCTGTTAATTCTTAACTAAAGAAATGATGGCGTTCACTTCTTCTTCGGAGAGGTTGGTAATGGCTTGTATTTGCGCCACAGAATAGCCGTTACGGTGTGCGGTAAGCGCCATTTTTTTAACGGCCTCGGCTTTGCCTTTTTCTATGCCTTTCTGCAAGCCGATGGCTTCGCCTTCCGCCTTGCCTTCCTCGCGGCCTTCGTCAAAGGCATCATACAAGTGTGCGCTGGGTAAAGACGGAGTCCCAATACCGGTCATACATGGTAAGCTCTTCTTCGGTATAGGAACTGCTCTCTAAATATTGCATCGCCTCTTTGGTTACTTCTTCCTCCAA
>JAIRLC010000076.1 GCA_031259645.1 Prevotellaceae bacterium
ATGCGGAAAATTTTTACAAAGATTATAATGCGCCTACCGATGTGAAGGTGGCAAAAGCGCTGTTGAGGGTTTTTACGGAGAAAGTGGCGAAGGCTGATTGGCCGCAGGCCTTGATAGACACGGAAAAGAAGTATAAAGGAAATTTCGACAAGTATGTAGATGACCTGTTTGCCAAGTCTGTTTTTGCGAGTTTCGACAAACTGAAAGCGTTTACCGAAAAACCTTCTGCCAAGCGATTGCGCAACGACCTTGTGATGCGATTGGCCACCTCTGGACAAGGCAAAGCCAATGCGTTGGGCGTCGCTTTGCAAGCGTACGCTTTGCAATTAAACAAGGGGCGCCGGCATTTTCTCGCAGGCTTGATGGAGATGCAGCCCGGCAAGGTGTTTTACCCCGACGCCAATTTCAGTACGCGCCTGACGTATGGGAATATTTTGAGTTATGATCCGAAAGACGCCGTGCATTATAACTACTACACCACGCTGGAAGGCGTGATGGAAAAGGAAGACCCGGACAACTGGGAATTTGTGGTGCCGGAAAAATTAAAACAGTTATATCTTGAGAAGGATTACGGCCGCTATGCTTTGCCGGATGGCAAGTTGCCGGTATGCTTCCTTTCCAACAACGACATCACCGGCGGTAATTCGGGCAGTCCGGTGCTGAACGGGCGCGGCGAACTTATCGGCGCAGCCTTCGACGGCAACTGGGAAGCCCTGAGCGGCGACATCACCTTTGAGCCCAACCTGCAACGCACCATCAGCGTGGATATTCGCTACGTGCTGTTCATCATCGACAAGTACGCCGGCGCTACCCATTTGATTGATGAAATGACGATAGTGGAATAAACAGGATTAAATCCGAAACGTATTTCGATTAAATCCGAGAATATCCGAAGCATGTTTCGGATATTGTTTTTATCTTTGCAGTAGAATTGAATAATAACCTGTTAATGGAAGCAACGATTTTACGATTGAATAAACATTGGGCGGGTAGCGAATATCCTTCCTTACATGAGCGGCTGATAGTTGAAAAGCTGAAGAAGAAAAAGAATTTGCCTCACATTCAGACGCTGTCGGGCATTCGCAGAAGTGGCAAATCAACCATTTTCCGGCTGATGATAAACGATTTGATAAACACAGGAACAAACCCTAAGGAGATTTTACTTCTTAACCTGGACGAGCCTGCTTTCACGTCAATATGGGAAAATGCGTCTGGATTATACCATGTCGTGGAGATTGCAGAGAAGCTTACAGCCGTAAGAGTGAAATACCTCTTTTTGGATGAAGTTCAACAGATAAAAAATTGGGAACTGTTTGCCAAAGGCGCGTATGACACGCAGCATTTTAATAAAATATATATTACAGGGTCAAATTCCGATTTGCTGCATAAACAGTTTGCCACGCTACTTTCCGGTCGTTATTTTGCCGACACGGTGCGTCCGTTCTCTCTGAAAGAGTTGATGCGCTTGTATGGTTTTACCGATCTTTACTCCACAATTGCCCGCCGTTCGGATTTATTCCGGCTGATTGATTTGTATATGAAGTATGGCAGTTTCCCGGAAATTGTCCTGAATCCAATAGATGATAGCATTAAAACCGAACTGTTGAATAGCTATTATGAGTCAATTGTATTGAAAGATTGCATCGTATATAATCAAGTAAGAGATAGCCATCTTTTTTACCGCCTGCTTCATTTTTTACTATCCAACGCGGGAGCACCGTTTTATTATAACAGTTTGGCTAAATCTGTCAAAAGCAATGAAAATACGGTTCGTAACTACCTTGCCTATGCGCATCAAAGTTATATTATTTCCGATATTACCAATTTTTCCTTTTCACTGAAAGAAGAAACAAGGTCGCAACACAAGGTTTACAGCATTGACATCGGATTGATGAATGCCGTTGGTTTTCAATTTATGCAGCGAAAGGGCATGTTGTTGGAAAATATTGTTTACAACGAATTGGTGAACGCCGGCTATGAAGAAATTTCGTTTGTACGACAAACTTGCGAATGTGATTTTATTGCTAAAAAGGAAGGTCTGTTTCACGCTTTTCAGGTATGCAACGAATTGACACCCCTAAATCGGGATAGGGAAACGGAGGGTTTCAATGCATGTGGGAAGTTATCGCCGACTTCCAAGACAATACTTACATACAACCAAGAGGATTTATTTGACGACATTCGAGTTGTTCCGTTTTGGCAGTTTTTCGGCATAGACTGAAAACGCGCAACCTTAATAAACAAATCATCGACAAGTACGCCGGCGCTACCCATTTGATTGATGAAATGACGATAGTGGAAAAATAATTCCTGCCCCAATGGGACAATAAAGACAACGTTTCTTGTCGCAATAAGCGGTTTGTAACTGAATGAGCGCTTGGCTGTGAAACGCATTGTGGACTTTTACGCCCGCTTGCTGCCATTGGCGTATGATATGATTTTGTTCTGGCGGAAATTTTTCCAATAATTCCAGCGCGTTTTCCCTCAGGTTGTCGTAACGGTGATGTTGTGCATACGTGAAAAGGTAAGGAATCACAAGGTTTACAATGAGGTTGTGCATAGATGCCTGTCCCAGTTTCTTGGGTTGTGGCGGCGACGACTTCCCAAACACAAAATGCGTGTCCCAGTATTCTGACGCCTGCAAATCAAACAGCGCATACAGGTCCTTTTCCGAATGTTTGTTCCATGCCTCCATAAGGTGAATGACGGGCGGGGCGTGATGCAGGAACTGTGCCAATTGTGCAAGGCGTATGGTGGGGAAGTTGGAAGGCCGCAGGCGCAGGAATTTCCAAAGGTGCGCCTCAAGTGGCAAAAGTTGGAATTTTTCCCGTAAGAAACCATATTCCTTTTGCAGGGCGCTGTGGTATTCATCTTTGGCAGCACCTTGCAACATGCCGGCTTGCCCAAAAAGCAGCGCCTCGATTTGCAGCAGCGTGTTGCGGTGTTTGCTGATAATTTTGTAAGGCGTGTTTTTAGCGAGAAGTTCAAAAGCAACGGCATTAATGCCAAACCCGAAAGCGCGGAAAAGCAGTTGGTGAAAGGCGGCGTTCCATTCGTTATTGGTGAGGGCGAGCGCCTGTTTAATATTTGCCGATTTTAGCTCCAGCCGTTCCACCAGCAGGCGACTAAACAAATGTACCATATTGATGGGTTGGATGTGCCTCACATGCGGCGCGCAAGGCACCGGCGGCGGCGCGGCAAGAAGCGCTTCATACCGTTCCTTTAGTGCAGGGTCATACGTCATCACGAAAGTGGGAATGGCTTGCCCGTTGTCGCGCACAATGACGTCGTCGTTTTCCATCACCACATGCAGGATGATGTTGTTGTAGGCGTCGTTGTGCTGATGCGCGTGCCGCCTCCAATCCGATGCACGGAGATGGACTTCCACGTTTCCGGCCCATAGTGTGTTACCGATACGGATTTTTGCATTGAAAAAATCGGGACCTGCGTCCGTATTGTGTTGTCCGGGGTTAACCACTTCAATCTTTTCTCCCGAAGCAGTAACCATCTGCTGCTTGTCGAAAAGCAGGTGTTTCCATAAAAAATGTAAAAAGTCTTCTTTCATTATGTGGTGGTTATTTTATGCAAAGTTACATTTTTTTTCTATATTTGCATCCTGAAACCGAAAAATTCGGGGTGTAGCGCAGTTGGCTAGCGCGCCACGTTCGGGACGTGGAGGCCGTGTGTTCGAGTCACATCACCCCGACTGAAA
>JAIRLC010000136.1 GCA_031259645.1 Prevotellaceae bacterium
TTTGCCACTTCCGATAAAAATTTGATGCGTACCAGCCGCACCTCTTCTTCTGTGAAGTCGGGGCCTAATTCTTTCATTGCCGCTTCCAGTGTTTCATCTTCGGCGTCTTCCTTAAAATAAGTATAAATATCGGTAATTTTGTCTTCATCCACTACGTCATCAATGTAGTAGTTGAGGTTTAGTTTGGTCCCCGAATTGACAATAGCCTCAATTTCCGTGAGCAGTTCGTCCATGCTCAACCCCTTTACGTCGGCAATGTCTTCAAGCATCATCTTGCGGTCGATACTTTGAATGATGAACACTTTGGAACCCGACTTGTTGACTACTGATTTTACGATGAGATCTTGCGGACGTACAATTTCCTTTTCTTCGACATATTGTTTGATGAGCAGTACGAAGTCCGTGCCGTATTTTTTTGCTTTCCCTTCGCCCACGCCCTGGCAGTTCTTCAGTTCGTCGAGTGTGATGGGGTATTGGATCGCCATATCTTCGAGCGACGGGTCTTGGAAAATGACGAACGGCGGTAATTGTAGCCGCTTGGAAACGCTGCGGCGCAAGTCTTTCAGCAGTGCCAGCAATTCCTCGTCACAAGCCACGCCCTTTCCTTGTCCCGTCAATTCTTCACTGTCGTCGCTTTCGGAATATTCGCGATCTTCGGTAAGCGTCACAGGGTAGGGGTCTTTCAGGTAGGCCCGGCCTTTGGCCGTCACTTTTAGCAGCCCGTAATTTTCAATTTCCTTTTCGAGAAAATGCAAAATCAACGCTTGCCTGATTATCGCATTCCAGAATCGTACATTCTTGTCGGCGCCTTCGCCAAACATTTCGAGTTCGTAGTGGTGGTACGACTTGATGGTAGAATTCATCACGCCGGCAATAATATTGGCAATCTGTTCGGTTTTGAACTTTTCTTTCACAGCCAACACAGTTTCCAGCACTAACGAAATGTATTCGCATCCTTCGAATTGTTTTTTCGGATGCATACAATTGTCGCAATTGCCGCAATTTTCTTCGATGTAATCTTCGCCGAAATAATTCAGCAGCAGTTTGCGCCGGCATATACTCGATTCGGCATACGCCACGGTTTCCAGCAACAACTGTTTGCCGATTTCCTGTTCGGCTATCGGCTTCCCCTGCATGAATTTTTCGAGTTTCTGGATATCCTTATAGCTGTAAAATGTGATGCAGCGGCCTTCGCCGCCGTCGCGTCCTGCGCGCCCTGTTTCCTGGTAATATCCTTCGAGGCTCTTCGGAATGTCGTAGTGGATGACAAACCGGACGTCGGGCTTGTCAATCCCCATGCCGAAAGCAATGGTGGCCACAATCACTTCGGCGTCTTCCATTAAAAATTTATCCTGATTGGTCGAACGGGTGGTCGCGTCCATGCCCGCATGATAGGGCAAGGCCTTGATGCCGTTTACCTTCAGCAGTTCGGAAAGATCCTCCACTTTTTTGCGGCTCAGGCAATAAATAATACCCGACTTCCCCTCGTTATTCTTGATGAATTTAATGATCTCCCTCTCGGTATTGACTTTTGAGCGTATTTCGTAGTATAAATTCGACCGGTTGAATGACGACTTGAACGTTTTTGCATGAAGCATGCCTAAGTTCTTTTGGATGTCGTGCTGCACTTTCGGTGTGGCTGTGGCTGTGAGGGCGATGAGCGGCGCAGCCCCGATTTCGTTGATGATGGGGCGGATACGGCGGTATTCGGGGCGGAAGTCATGCCCCCACTCCGAAATACAGTGCGCTTCGTCCACCGCGTAAAACGATATTTTCAACTGTCTCAGCAAGGCCACATTCTCTTCTTTCGTCAATGATTCCGGCGCCACATACAGCAGTTTGGTAACGCCGTTCAGCAAGTCGTCGCGTACTTCCAATATCTGTTGTTTGTTGAGTGAAGAATTAAGAAAATGAGCTACGCCGTTATTATCGGTAATAAATCCGCGAATGGCGTCCACTTGGTTTTTCATCAGTGCGATAAGCGGGGAAATGACTATTGCCGTACCTCCCAGCATGAGCGCCGGGAGTTGGTAGCATAATGATTTTCCTCCGCCGGTGGGCATGAGCACAAACGTGTCGTTGCCTTCCAGCACATTTATTATGATTGGCTCCTGAAGTCCTTTAAAAGCCTCGAAACCAAAATATTTTTTGAGTTGGTCGTAGAGATTCTTGGTTATCGTCTCCATTTTTTGTATCTTTGCGAGCTCTAAGTTATAGATTTTTTCTTTATAAAACAAATTTTAAGTGTCATATTCTGTTAAAAACATATTGGACACAGCCATTGAGGTCGTTGGAAATGAGGCTGCTGCAATAGCTAAAATGGCGTCGGGACTGGATGAAAACTTTTCCGGGGTGGTCAGGTTGATCTATGAAGGAAAGGGGCGGGTAGTGGTAACCGGCATCGGCAAAAGCGCGATCGTGGCCATGAAAATTGTGGCTACCTTAAATTCCACAGGCACGCCGGCTATTTTCATGCATGCCGCCGACGCCATCCATGGCGACTTGGGCATTATTCAGCCCGATGATATTGTGCTGTGCCTCTCGAAGAGCGGCAACACGTCCGAAATAAAAATGCTGCTGCCGTTAATCAAGAATATGGGCAATGCGCTTGTGGCCATGGTGTCGCAACCGGATTCCTACCTGGCGCAACAGGCCGACCATGTGTTGCATGTGGCGGTTGATAAGGAAGCCTGTCCGAATAATTTGGCGCCTACCACCAGCACTACGGTGCAAATGGTGATGGGCGATGCGTTGGCTATTTGTTTATTGAAATTGCGGGGATTTACCGCACAGGACTTTGCGCGGGTGCATCCGGGCGGCTCGTTGGGCAAAAAGCTGTATCTTCATGTGTCGGATTTGATAGACCCGGCCCGCAAGCCGCAAGTGAGCGTGCACGATACTATTCCTCAAAGCATTGTGGTGATTTCGGCCAACCGCTTGGGCGCTACAGCCGTAATGGATGAGAACGGCCGTTTGGCGGGTATTATTACCGATGGGGATGTGCGGCGCATGCTGGGGAAATGGCAGCAGTTTGATAAACTTACGGCCGGCGATATTATGACGAAAAACCCCAAAGCGATTGAGGCGGACGAGATGGCCATTAAAGCTTTTAATCTCATGGACGAAAACCAAATATCACAATTGGTGGTGACGAAAGGCGGAAAATATGAAGGGATGGTGCATGTACATGATATTCTCCGGGAAGGAATTGTATAGAGTTAAGAGTTAAGAATTAAGAGTTAAGAATTGTTTTGTCTATTATCTATAAGTCTATTATCTAAAAAGTCTATTTTGTCTATTATCTAAAAGTCTATTTTTAATGTTGTTGCATTGTAAGGATTTGATAAAACGTTATGGCGCGCGCACTGTCGTGAAAGGGGTAACCATTAATGTGGAGCAGGGCGAAATTGTGGGATTGCTTGGCCCGAACGGCGCCGGGAAAACCACTACTTTCTACATGTTTGTGGGGCTCATCAAAGCCAACAACGGGCAAATTTTCTTAGATGACATGGATATTACGGCAGCGCCGATGTACCGGCGCGCACAAATGGGCGTGGGCTATCTGGCGCAGGAAGCCTCGGTGTTCCGGCAGATGACCGTAGAACAAAATATCCTTTCGGTGATGGAAATGACGGCCATGACGAAGGCCCAGCGTTATGAGAAACTTGAAGTATTGATGGATGAATTTGGGTTGCATAAGGTGCGTAAAAGTTATGGTATCCAATTGTCGGGCGGGGAACGCCGGCGGTGTGAGATTGCACGGGCGCTGGCTATTTCGCCTAAATTTATCCTGCTCGACGAGCCCTTTGCCGGTGTTGATCCTATTGCTGTGGAAGACATCCAGTCGATTGTGGCAAAGCTGAAAGAGAAGAATATCGGCATTATTATTACCGATCACAATGTACACGAAACCCTTGCCATTACCGACAGGGCGTATTTGTTGTATGACGGGAATATGTTGGAAAGCGGCACGGCCGAAGAGCTGGCGGCCAACCCCGAAGTGCGCCGGAAATATCTTGGGAAAAACTTTGAATTGAGGCGATAGGAAAAACCGATGCAAAAAGTAGCTGAAGTAAACATACTGGAAACAGAGAAAGTAGGCCGGTTACTCTACCGGTATGCTTTGCCGTCGATTATAAGCTCATTGATGGTTGCCCTTTACAATGTGGTTGACCGCATTTTTATTGGACATGGGGTGGGGGCTATGGCCATATCGGGTTTGGCGCTCACGTTTCCGCTACTGAACCTGCTGCAGGCCTTCGGCACCCTGATTGGCGTGGGCGCTGCCACGCGCATGTCTATTGTGCTGGGCATGAAAGACGTGCGCTGGGCGGAGAAAATATTGGGGCATAGCCTGCTGCTCACCCTCACCATATCGGGCACGGTGATTGTCCTCTCGACGATTTTTATACATCCGATTTTGCAACTGTTCGGCGGAAGCGAACAAACCATACCCTACGCCGCAGAATACCTCTATTACGTGATACCGGGCAGCATTTTCACCTCCCTGAGCTTTAACCATGCGGGCTTGATGCGCTCTTCGGGCTACCCGCGAAAATCAATGATGGTAATTCTCTTAGGCGCCGCGTTGAATATTATCCTCGACCCTGTTTTCATTTTTGTGTTTGATATGGGCATACAGGGGGCGGCCATTGCCACCGTATTGTCCATGATGGTGAGTGCGGCGTTTGCCATGCACCACTTTTTTAAGCCTTCGTCGTTTATCCGGTATCGCAAATATGCATTTAATGTGGAGCGGCGTATTGTGCGTAATATTATCGCCATAGGGCTTTCGCCTTTCCTGATCAATGCCATGGCGAGCATTATAAATGTAGTGATGAATCAACTGCTCGTGACACATGGCGGCGACGTCGCTATCGGGGCGAACGGCATTATTTCCGGATACGGAATCGTGGTGGTGATGATTATCTTTGGTTTGTGCCAGGGCATGCAGCCTATTGCTGGATACAATTATGGCGCACAACGGCTGAAACGGGTAAAAGACGCCTATAAACTTACCGTCAAAGCCGCTTCCGTCGTTACGGTGGCGAGTTTTGTGCTGGCTATGCTGACGCCGCGCCAAATGGCTATGGTGTTTACCAGTGACCCGGAATTGCTCGATATTTCCACCTCTGCCATTCGTATTACCTTTATGGCTTTTGCCGTAATTGGCTTTCAGATTGTAACCGGGCAGTTTTTCCAGGCTATCGGCAAGGTGAAAAAAGCCATTTTCCTGAGCTTGTCGCGGCAAGCGGTGTTTCTACTTCCTGCGTTGCTGGTAGGCGCTCACCTCTGGGGGCTTACTGGTGTTTTTGTGTCCTTGCCGGTATCCGATTTCTTGGCGTTCGCGGTGTCCGCCTGGATGATTTTCAGGGAACTGCGACATTTCTCCGTTAAGAGTTAAGAAATTTAAGTGATAAATTTTTATCACTTAAATTTGTAAATTTGTGAATTTTACCTATCTTTGTCCCAACACAAAGCAAAGAAATCTATGAGGAGCTATTTTCATTGCAAATTTGCTATCCTTGTATGGGCATTTTTGCACCTATCGTTCATGCTGTCGGCACAATTTAGTGATGGCGACGGTAGCGCAGGCGATCCTTTTCAAATAAGTAACCGTGCCGGGTTGGAGGCGCTTGCGAATTATCTTGAAACGGCGGGCGAAAATGTCCATTTCCGCCTTACTGCCGATATTGACCTTGCCGGCGCCGAGTGGACGCCGATAGGAACAGGGCAGAAAGACTTTCGGGGCAAACTGCACGGCGGCGGACATCATATTAAAAATATTTCCGTAAATGCAACGAACAATTTAGAATGGATCGGTTTGTTCACGAATTTGGGCACCGGCGCCGTAATAGACAGCGTGCACATCACGGGTGGAGAAATCAATGTGACAGACCCGCAGGTTGTAGCTGTGGGTGCGTTGGCGGGCGTTGCCTCCGGCAGTGTTACTGTTTTCGGATGCAGCAACAGCGCGCGAGTGAATGTGAATAACGGCATACCTGATGTGGACGCAGGCGGCTTGATAGGTTTTGTCACTGGCAATGATTTCAGCCTTACTTCTTGCGTCAATACCGGTACTGTTACCGGCAGTGGCGGTCGTACCGGCGGCTTGGTGGGTTGCTTCAAGCAGGCGAAAGGTACCATTTCCGACAGTTATAGCCAAGCCTTGATACGTACGGATGCTGCAAATGCTTCGGCCGGCGGCTTGGTGGGTTACATCGAACAATCCTCCGTCACGCTTGAGAAATGTTATGCCACAGGCCGGGTACATGTGCCCTCCGGTTCGTCCGCAGGTGGCACAGGTGGTTTGGCAGGCTTTGTAAATGATAATAATGGAGCTGTAACCATAACCAAATCCGTAGCGGCGCAGGATACCCTTACCGGCCCTGCCGGAAATACCCACCGCATAGTAGGACGAAAGAATTCTTCAATAACGCTTTCCGACAACTATGCCT
>JAIRLC010000160.1 GCA_031259645.1 Prevotellaceae bacterium
TAAGAGGAGTGCGCGCACCGCTCATTTTTCCGGTTTCTTTTGTGTGAGTTCGCTTTTTGTTTGCACCGGCGAGTCGTTGTTCAGCGTTTTCGAGATAGCGCTGTAGGGGCCAGTAACCACCTCGTCGTCGTCGGCGAGGCCGTCAAGGATTTCGATATGCGAGTAATCCTGGATACCCGTGGTCACTTTCACGGCCTTCACCTTGCCGTCGCGCACCACAAACACCTGTTCTTTTATTTCGTTGACGTTGACCTCGGGCGCAACGGCCGTGGAGTCGGTGGCGGTAGTGTCTTTATCAGCCTTGATGTCGGTACGCGTAGTTACGCTCTGTATGGGGATGCACAGGGCGTTGGGGCGCGTGTCGGTTTCGATGGACACCGCCGCCGACATGCCCGGCCGGAACACGTAGTCGGTAGTCGCCTTAAGGTCGGCGTACGATTCGGGGAGGATGAACACCTTCACCTCGAAGTTCGTCACCTGGTCGGCCGACGTGCCGGTGGTGATAGCCGAGTTGGCAACCTGGGTAACGATGCCCTTGAACTTTTTATTGCGGTAGGCGTCCACTTCAATGGTCGTCGTATCGTGCAGGCTCACGCGCACAATATCGTTTTCATTCACCTGCACCAGCACCTCCATTTCGTCGAGGTTGGCGATGCGCAGCATTTCGGTGCCGGCCATTTGCGTGGTGCCCACCACCCGCTCGCCAATCTCCACGCTGAGTTTCGACACAGTGCCCGACATCGGCGCGTAAATGGTGGTTTTGATGAGGTTTTCCTGCGCTTCCTTCAAAGCGGCTTCGGCGCTTTTCACGTTGAACTGCGCGGCTTCCACCTGACTACGCGTGCTGTTGTACTCCGCTTCGGCAGTTTCAAAATCAGACACTGAAATCGTTTTTTGCAAGTACAGTTGCTTGTTCCGTTTGTAGGATAGCCCCACTTGCAAGAAGTGCGCTTCGGCCTGCGCCAGTTGCGCTTTCACGGAATTGAGTTGCGCTTCGGCGCGGTCGCGTCCCGAGAGGTAATAATCCTGTTTGATTTTCAGCAGGAGTTGCCCTTTGTGCACGTAGTCGCCCTCTTCGATGTTGAGCTCCACAATCTCGCCCGACACGTCGGGACTGATTTTCACTTCCACCACCGGTTGCACCTTTCCGTTGGCCGGGATGGCTTCCACGATGGTTTTGCGCACAGGCTTCGCCGTTTCTACCATAATGGAAACCTCACGGCTGGGTATGGCCATAAGCAAAATGATGAGCAGTAAGATGCTTCCGATGATGATCCAAACGAGTTTTCTTTTTTTCTTCGCCATGCTGTTATCCTTTATAATTTAATGGGCGTTCCTTTGTAAAAATCTATTATTTTCAATTGGAAGATGTATTGATATTTGGCTTGCAGTTCTTCCGACTGGGCTTTTAGTAAATTGTTTTTTGAGATGTTGTAGTCGGTAGCACTGATGGCGCCCACCTCGAATTTTTGTTCCGTATAGCGGAATGATTCTTTGGCGGCAATTACGTTTCGTTCGGCAGCCTTGTGTTTGTTGAAGGCGGCCAGCGCATCGGTAACGGCCGACTGGATTTCCTTATACAGCGTTTTGCGTTTGTTCTCCACTTCGAGCTGCGCGATGTGCAGATTGAGCTTTGCATTTTTGGCGTTGGTGCGGATGCTCCAGTTGTTGAATATGGGAATCGACAGGCCGAAACTCACAGAGGGGCTGCGGTTGTCTATCAATTGGTCCCAGAAACGCTGTTCCCGCGAGTCATAGAAAATCGAACCATACGATCCGCTCAGCGATAACGCAGGCCAGTAGTTCCCGCGTGCAATGGCTAATTCGTGCCGTGCACTTTCCATGCGGTATTCGGCGCTTTTCACCTGTGGCAAATCCTGGGCAAGGAGATACACCCCGCCGGCGTCCTCGCCCTCAAAACTTTCGCCAACGCTAAGTTCCGGCTTTGCAATCTGGAATGTCGAGGCGGGCGGAAAGTCGAGCAGTTGCCGCAGGTTAAGGTAATTATTGTCGAGCTGGTTTTTTGAAGTCACGCGCTGCACTTCTTCAGCGGCCAATTGGGCTTCCATTTCGAGCTGTTCGCTGTAGGGGCGGCTGCCGGCGTCCACCAATTGTTTGAGGCGGGTGAGTTGTACGTCTATATTTTCGTAGCTGCTTTCGGCCACGGCCAGCACTTCGGAAGAAAGAAGCACTTGCAGGTAGGCCTGCGCCACGCTGATGGCAATTTCATTGCGCAGCCGTTCCACCTCCTGTTGCGAGGCCTGATAGTTGCTTTGGTTGCGCCGCACGGTGTTGATTTTTTTCAATCCCTCGAATAAATTAACAGAAGCGTAAATGGATGGGGAGAAACTTTGACTGAACCGGTGTTCCTGTACTTCAATTAATTTTCCATCGTCTCCTTCCTGTATGGTTTTGGACAGTCCCCAACTCAAGCTGGACGAGAGATTCATGTTCAGGCTGGGCAAGAACATCATTTTCGACTGGAACAGTTGGTTGCCGACCTGTTCGGCAGTGAGTTGCTGTTGCTGAATGGCGATATTATTATCTAACGCATACCGGATACATTGCTCAAGCGACCAATCCTGACTGGTGGCCTCACCCGTGAATAAGGTAACAAATAATAGGAGAATAAAGATTTTTTTCATACGCATGACAAAAGAAAGTCACAAACTTACGAAAATTTGTTGTATCATGCAATATTATAAAGGTAAATAAGGAAAAACAAAACGGCACACCGTATCGAAAAACCGGTAAAAGAACGACGTTTCGACGGATGCGGAGAGAAAGTGAAACTGCGCGTTGAAGAATTGCGCAATGAATTGCAGTACGCAAAGAATACACACTATTTTCAATACGGAAAACACACCGCCCAGAATTTTATCGACGCCCCCCAATGTGGCAAGACTGATTAGTTTGGCGGCTATGCGGCCAACGAAAATAACTAAAAACAGTATAAGAATAAATACCACCACGAAGGATATCCCTTGAACAAAAGGGCCGCTTATTTTAAACCATTCGGAAAGATAATGACCGGCTACATGCGAAAACTTGAATGCGCCGTACACGCCCAGCAATAATGCGGCCAGCCCGAACAGTTGGCGTATAATTCCTTTTCTCACGCCTGCAATAAAAGCCACCAGGAGTACGATGGCAATAGCAATATCGAAAGTCAGCATCATATTATATAGTTATTAAGGTGTTGTTTAATGTCCGTCCATCCGGCGTTGCTCACTTTGGGCCCAATCACCTCCACGACTTTTGACGCTGTGATGGAGCCAATGTCGCCGCATTGGTCTAATGGCAAGCCTGCCGCCAGCCCATACAGGAATCCCGCGGCGTAGAGGTCGCCGGCGCCGGTGGTGTCAACCACATTCGCCGGATAGGGTTTAATGCGGTGAATCGTGCTGCCGCGTTGTACCAGCGAGCCCTCCCCGCCGGTTTTCACCACGGCAATGTCACTCAACTGGCTTAGTTCGCCGATGGCCTCGTGCGGCTTTTTTCCGGTGAACGCTTCGGCTTCCGCCTCGTTGGCAAACACAATATCGACGTATTGCCGCAGCATGTCGTGCAGGAAATCGCGGTTTTGCTCCACTACATTGTAGCTGGCTAAATCGAGCGCAATAATCAGCCGTTGCGCTTTGGCCAGTTCCATGGCGCGGCGCACCAAATCGTGGTTTTGCACCAAATACCCCTCGATGTAAAAATAGTGATGTCCCGTAAACATTCTTTCGTCCAAGTCGCCGGGCGACAACTCGATGGCCGCGCCTAAGTAGGTGGCCATGGTGCGTTCGGCGTCGGGTGAGATAAACACCGTGCAGCGTCCGGTTGATGTGGGGCTGTGCAGCAGCACTGACGTGATGCCGTGCGCAGCTTGGTCGCCCGCAAAAAACCGCCCCGGCTCGTCATTCCCGGTTTTACCGATAAACGTGCAGTGCAGTCCTAACTGTGCGGCGCCGGCCATGGTGTTGGCCGCCGAGCCGCCGGCCACGTGCTGTACGCCGCCCAGCGTGTGCAACCGTTCCCACAGGTGGTTGGCGGTAGGCTCGTCCACATGTTGCATACTCCCTTTCGGAAGGTTAAATTCCTGTAATATCGAATCGCCGGTTAACGTAACTAAAATATCAACCAGCGCGTTGCCTATCCCAAGGATGTTTTTCATAATAACACCAAATTAAAGTCACAAAGATAGGTCTTTTTGGCTTTTTATTAAAATTTATATCTTTGCATTGTGAAACTTTAAATATTCATGATATTTTAAAGTGGCTCTTTAAATATTCATGAATATTTAAACTTAAAAGAGGGAAACATGTATCAAAGAAAACAAATTTTTGAAGACGCCGGCAACGAAAGCGTCTTCCTCTGGGGAGCGCGGCAAACAGGGAAGAGCACACTGTTGAAACAGCTTTTCCCTGATGCTTTGTGGTTCGACCTGCTCCTGACAAGCGACTACAAACGACTGCTGAAAAATCCCGGACTTATCCGCGCAATGGTGGCGGCAAATCCTTCGATTTCGTTAATCGTAATTGACGAGATACAACGATTGCCGGAACTGCTGAATGAAATTCACTGGCTGATTGCCAATAAAAACATCCGGTTTATCATGAGCGGGTCAAGTCCCCGCAAGATTTTGCGGTCGGGCGCCAATTTACTCGGCGGAAGAGCGCTACGGTACGAGTTGTATCCGCTCACGAGCAGCGAAATTCCCGGTTTCGATTTGCTGAAAGCGCTTAACAACGGCTTGCTGCCTAAACACTACGACACGGCCAATGCAAAACGGCTGCTGTCGGCCTACATCAGCAGCTATTTAAGGGATGAAATTGCGGCAGAAGCCCAATTGAGAAATGTGGCGGTGTTCAGCCGTTTTCTGGAAATCGCCGCATTGACGAACGGCGAAATCATTAATTATTCAAACGTGGCCGCCGACACCGGCGTGAGCGTTCCTACCGTGAAGGCCTATTTCCAAATCCTGGAAGACACGCTGCTGGGACGCTATTTGCCCGCATTTCAAAAGCGCCCCAAGCGTCGCATAATTCTGGCGCCGAAGTTCTATTTGTTTGACGTAGGTATCGTGAATACTTTATTAAACAGGGGACAGATTGAGCCCGGAACGGAGCTGTTCGGCAAATCCTTCGAGCATTTTATCTATGAAGAGATTTATGCCCACAGCCGGTATTCCGCTTTGAATTACCCGCTGACCTACTGGCGCACCACCTCACAATTGGAAATTGATTTCGTGCTCGGCGACCACGAGGTAGCCATAGAGGTGAAATCAACCAATGACGTTCAATCCCGCCATCTGAAAGGGCTAAAAGCTTTTGCCGAAGAATATCCGGTAAAAAAACTGATAATAATCAGTAACGATCCCTATCCCCGCAAGGTGGACAACGTGCTAATACTGCCTTGGCAAACATTCCTGCAACAACTCTGGAGTGGGGAAATCATTGCGTAAGATAATAAAATTTCGGAAATTTCGTACCTTTGCAAGTTATTATTTGATTTTTATGAAAAAATTTGCCGAATATAAAGGGCTGGATCTGGCAAAGATCAACGCGGAAGTGCTGGCGTCTTGGACAAAAGAAAAAACCTTCGAACAATCTGTGGATGCGCGCAAGGGGCGTCCGGCGTTTGTGTTTTACGAAGGGCCGCCGTCGGCCAACGGCATGCCGGGCATCCACCACGTCATGGCGCGGGCGATTAAGGACGTGTTTTGCCGGTATAAAACACAAAAGGATTTCTTAGTGAACCGTAAGGCGGGATGGGACACCCACGGCCTGCCGGTGGAGCTGAGCGTGGAGAAAATGCTGGGCATCACAAAGGAAGACATCGGCAAAAAAATCAGCGTGGAAGAATACAACGCCGCCTGCCGCAAAGAGGTGATGAAATATACGAAGGAGTGGGAAACGCTCACCGGGAA
>JAIRLC010000167.1 GCA_031259645.1 Prevotellaceae bacterium
ATCTATAAACTAAACCCGAATACAAAAAAGATATCTTCCTGATTGGGATTAAGGATTATCTGTCCAAAAACCGGCAAAGAAAAACTATCCGTAATTTTAATTTCTTTACTTGCTTTCAAATTGATATTGACCACAGACGCCTGTGAAGCGTAAAGTCCTTTCTCCGGCGTGGCGCCAATACTTGCACTTAAATCAACCTCTTTAATGGTAAAGGGTAAAGAAACTTCGATGTAAGTAGAAAAATTACTTTTGTTTTCTCCTTCTTTCTTGTCGGCCCCGGCAAACATGGTGTTTATGCTAAGACTCAATGGAAAAGACTTCACGGGCAAGACATAACTCAGGCTTCCTTCCCAATAATGCGCCGTTCCGTCATCATACTTCAAATATTTAAAAGCTTGTTCGCCCGACCACCAATAATCTGTGATAGCCAGCGACAAGCCGGCAACGCTGTACCCCACAGTGAAATCGACTTCTTTCTGCGGGCCGACAAACTCCGTACTTGCCCATGCCGATAATGAAAAGTTGCCTAAGCTTAAACCCGCTGTGGGTTGAAAAGCGGCTTTCGTTTGATACGTGCCCCGCCACACATACGAACTAACCAAATCCGCTCCCAGCGAAAAATTCAAACCTTTGTCTTGGGCTTTAACACTGCCAGCCCCAACCAGAACTGCTAACGCAAAAATTAACTTTTTCATTTTAATATTTTTTTGAATTAATAAATAATAACCACGACATAAATAAACCTTAATTATATGCTGTTTCCCCGTGTTCATAAATATCCAAGCCTTCTTCTTCTACACGTTTCGAAATACGGAGGCCAAACACCACATCCAGCAATTTGAAGATCACATATCCCGCAACAAGAGCCCAAAGTCCGACAGTAACGGCTCCGGTCAATTGGGCAAGCGTAAATCCTGCACCGTAACCGTAGAACAAGCCGCCATCGGTGGCCAATAAGCCGGTCATAACCGTTCCGATAAGACCGCAGACGCCATGTACGGAAGAAGCGCCGACAGGATCATCAATTTTCAAAACGCGGTCGATAAATTCGACAGAAAACACCATGGCAATGCCGCAAACGAGACCGATAATGATCGCTCCTATAGGCGATACGGCATCGCAGCCGGCCGTAATACCGACCAATCCCGCCAAAACGCCATTTAAAGAAAGCGACAGGGACGGTTTTTTGTATTTCAACCAAGCCGTAATCAAAGCGAAGAAACCACCTGTACAAGCCGCCAGATTGGTCGTCAGGAATACATGAGAAATTGCCGTCCGGTTTTCTTCACCCGAAGCCGCTAATTGTGAGCCGGGGTTGAATCCGAACCATCCGAACCATAGAATAAATACGCCTAAGGACGCTATCGTCAAATTGTGTCCGGGGATAGCCTTCGATTTGCCGTCTTTGCTGTATTTACCGATGCGCGGTCCCAATATCCATGCGCCTACCAAAGCTACCCAGCCGCCTACGGAATGTACGATGGTGGAGCCTGCAAAATCATGAAATGCCGCGCCGAAAGTATTCATCATAAAACTTCCCTCATCGCCGTTCATCAGCCAGCCGCCGCCCCACGTCCAGTGTCCGGACACCGGATAGATAAATACGCTGATACAAACCGTATAAATCAGATACATGTGGAATTTAGTCCTTTCGGCCATGGCGCCTGAAACAATGGTCGCCGCCGTAGCGCAGAACACAGTCTGGAAGATTAGGAACCCTTCAACCGGCAAGTCGGTCGGATTGACATCCAGACTGAAAAAATTAGGTATTCCGATGAAACTGCCCTCACCGAACATAAGACCATAGCCTACAAAGAAGAACAATAAAGACCCCAGCATGAAATCCAAAAAGTTCTTCATTAATATATTGGCCGTATTTTTTGTTCTTGTAAAACCGGCTTCTACGAGTGCAAAACCCGGTTGCATAAAAAATACGAGCATGGCTGCCAACAGCATCCATACTGTATCTAACGATAAACCCAACTCGTTTGTAATATCCAAAGGGGGGACTAATGTTGTAAGATAAGTTTTCATAATTCCTTAAATTTTTTAGTTAGTTACTTTTTTGTCGTCAATAAATAAGGTAGCATCCCCTCTTTTTCCGGAACGGATACTAATCGCATCTTCGGCGGGAAAGATAAAAATCCGCCCGTCGCCGATTTCACCTGTGCGGGCAGCCTTTTCAATGGCTTGAACCGCCTTTTCCAGATTAACGTCGCGGACAATAATACTCAACTGATACCGTTCGATAAAACTTGTATCATACACAATGCCCCGGTAGATTCTTTCTTCCCGGTCTTTACCGACGCCCTTGACTTCCGAATACGAAAACCATTCGATGTCTGCCGCCATCAAGGCCTCTTTTACCTCATCAAATTTGGTTTTGCGAATAATAGCTTCAATTTTTTTCATAATTTTAAATAATTAAGGTATAATAATTTTTACTATCAAAGTGCAAATATATACACTTTTTTTCACCATACCCCCATATTTTTAATATGATTAAATTAAATTTTTGTATATTTTTTAACATGACCCCCATTATTTTTACATATTATATTAAAAAAATGTAAATTCGACAATCTTCAACTGCCTTTTTTGTCGAAAAAAAACCGTATTTTTGCAACGAAATTAGTGTACAAAAAAACACAAAACACATTAATAATAAAATACTTGATAATATTTTTTATACTACAGATACTACATGACAAATAAATTAACGCTATTCTTGTTCCTTATGTCCGGCGGGCTTTACGCACAACAAACAACAGATGCTGTAAAAACAATCGAACTAAAAGAAATAAATCTTTACTCCTACAAAAAAACAGATTCCATTGAAAATATTCCGGCAGCCTATTCGACTTTTCCGGCAAGGGTTATCGAAAAGAACGCCGTTGACGCGCCCACAAAACTAACGGGCATGGTGCCTAATTTTTACATGCCCGGCTACGGCGCAAAACTCACGTCGGCCATTTATATCAGGGGGGTCGGTTCGCGCATGAACGACCCGGCCGTGGGACTTTATGTGGACAATATTCCGTATTTGGACAAGAGCATGTACGATTTCGATTTCTACAACCTTGCCGGCATTGAGGTGCTACGCGGGCCACAGGGCGCGCTGTACGGGCGTAATACGATGGGAGGCATCATTAACATTTATACGCCGTCGCCGCTCTCGCAACAGGGAACGAAATTTTTCCTGTCGTACGGAAATGGGAACACCCTGCAATCCAATTTTGCATATAGCGACAAACCCGCTGAAAATATTGGGGTTTCGGCAAGTATGACCTACAAAGAGTCCGATGGTTTTTTCACCAACCGGTTTACAAATATGCCGGCCGGCGCACTGCAATCGTTTGGATTGCGCCTCCGCTTCGATTGGGAAATCAACGATTATTGGCAATTGAATTATATTATCAGTGGCGAAAGCAGCCGGCAAGACGGCTATCCGTATGGCTTGGCGAGCGCACAGGGTCATGCGGGCGACAGTATCAGCTACAACGACGAGTCGAGCTATGTGCGGCAATGGCTTGTGAACAGTTTGTATGTGCAATACCGGGGAGAAGGCTACACCATCGCAAGCGCCACGTCGCACCAGTATCTTGACGATGCGATGAAAATGGACCAGGACTTCCGTCCCGACAACCTTTTTACTTTAGCGCAACAGCAGCGCCAGCACGCCTTCACGCAGGAAATCATTGCCCAATCGGTCGGAGAGCAGAGGTATCAATGGCTGTTTGGCACATTCGGCTTTTATAAAGGACTGACTACCGATGCACCGGTAACATTGAAAAAAGATTTCTTCGACCAGCTAATTTTTTCAAAAATACCGACGAGCGCTCCTGTGAAACTTTGGGCTGCGGACGACTGCTATTCGTCAGGTCGCTACACAACGCCGTCATTCGGCATATCGCTGTTTCATCAATCCACATTCCGCCGGTTTCTTCTCGATAAACTCACAGCAACGGCCGGAGTGAGGTTAGACTATGAGAAAATTTCCATAAACCACACCACGTATGCTTTGGATTTTCCTATTCAAGGGGAAATGACCTTGCCGCGTCCGCCCTACACCGTAACACCGCTCGATTACCGCATTGGCTTGAACATTAGCGGCGAGGACGCGCAGTCGTTTCTTCAGTTTTCGCCCAAGTTCACCTTGAATTATGAACTGGCTTCCGGCAGCCGGGTGTATGCGTCGGTAAGCCGCGGCTACCGTGCCGGCGGCTATAATTTCCAACTGTTCTCGGATGTGCTGCAAAACGAATTGGAGGCGCTGGCAAAGACGTCCACAACACAAACGAAAAACACTACGGTGGACGCCGGGCTTATCGCCTACAAGCCCGAATACAGTTGGAATTACGAAGCCGGCGCACGTGCGGCGTTTTTCCAAAACCGGTTGCAGGCGGAAATATCGCTGTTTTACATCGACAGCCGCGACCAGCAAATTACGCAATTCGTTCCCAGCGGACTGGGCAGGATGATGAAAAACGCCGGGAAGTCGCAAAGCTACGGCGCGGAAATATCCCTGAAAGGCTCAATAAACAATTTTTCGGCTACGGTCAATTATGGATATACCCACGCTACTTTTTCGCAATACAGCGATTCCGTGAGTGCCGGACCGGTAGATTACCGGGGGAAATACATTCCTTTTGTGCCGCAACACACCCTCTCGGCCGGTGCGGAATATGTGTTCGAGTTTCGCCATAGCTGGCTGGAGCGCCTTACGGTGGGCGCGCAATACACAGGGCTGGGGAAAATTTATTTCACCGAAAACAATGACGCTGTGCAGGATTTTTACGGCCTGTTGGATGCTTCGGTGACGGTTGAGAAAAATAAATTTTCCGTTACGGTTTGGGGCAAAAACATGACGAACGCTGTTTACAATTTGTTTTATTTTAATGGAACTAACGGCAACTCGTTTGCGCAGCAAGGACTGCCGCTACAGTTTGGCGTTGCGTTGCGGAAAAAACTGTAAATTTACGTTCCATTTTGTGTAATTATTTTACATTTTTAAGTTCTTAAAAGTGTAAAGATAGTACATTTTTTAGAACTAAAATAAGAAGAAGCGTATTATCACGCTAATTTATTTCGTTTTTTATCGAATTACGCAACAAATTTTAAAAAAAGCAAAATTTCCGGTGTTTTTTTTATTTGGGTTATTTTTCATACCTTTGTTGAAAGTATAGAAATTTCATAATGAGGCAGAATATTCAACAAACATTAGCAAATTACTTTATGGGACAACCCATCGAGAAAGCATGGTTATTTGGCTCTTACTCACGCGGTGAAGCTACCCGGCATAGTGATATTGATATACTCGTTTCGTTTATTCCTGACAGTCAGGTTACGCTTCTTAAATATGCTCATATAGTGAATGATTTGCAGAAATTATTAAGGAAAAAAGTGGATTTGGTTGAAAACGGCACGTTGCGCGATTTTGCAGTAAACAGTGTACAACATGACAAAATTCTGATTTATGAGAGAACGGCCAAGAGACAGTGAACGCCTGCAACATATATTGGAAGCTATTAGTAACATCTTTGAGTTTACGCAAGGTTTATCTTTTGATGATTTTTGTAACAACAAAATGTTGCGTTTCGCCGTAGTTAAGAATTTAGAAATAGTAGGTGAAGCCACCTATTTGCTATCCAAAGAATTTAAAAATCAACATATCGAGATAGAATGGGATGATATTATCGCTATGCGGCACGTATTGGTGCATGGTTATTATCAAATAAAAAATGAAAGAATTTGGGCTACCGTTTTGAATGAGCTTCCATTGTTGCAACCTCAGATTGAAAAGATATATGAAAGCCTATCTTGACCTTTTGGAATATATTCGTCGTGAAGGCGTGCGGAAAGCCGACCGCACCGGCACCGGCACCATAAGCGTATTCGGCTACCAAATGCGTTTTAATTTGCAACAAGGCTTTCCGTTGCTGACTACAAAAAAAGTGCACCTGAAATCAATCATCCACGAGCTGCTGTGGTTCCTGCAAGGCAACACGAACGTCAAATACCTGAACGACAACCAAGTGACAATATGGGATGAATGGGCCGATGCCCATGGCGAACTGGGGCCGGTTTATGGTTATCAATGGCGCTCATGGCCGGCGGCCGGCGGACAGCATATCGACCAAATCGAACAGGTGGTGCAATCGCTGAC
>JAIRLC010000083.1 GCA_031259645.1 Prevotellaceae bacterium
AAGCCATGACGCAGGTGAAACCACAGGGCGCCTATCCAGATCAGGTAAATAGCGGCATAGAGCGGCTGGCGGAATAATTCGGCCACCAACGCGTAGGGGTCGTCCGACGCATGGCCGCCAATGAAGTGCTGCAACTGCATCTTAGCCCAGAAGTGATAGAGGTGCAACGCGAGAAAGCCCACCACAATAAGTCCCAGCACGAACATGTTCTGCGCCGCCCACGACGATGCTTTCGTTTTGGTGGGTACGGCATACGTTTCCGTGCCGCGCGCCCTCAGGTTGCGGTACGTTAAGTAGGTGGCATATATAATATGAATGGCAAAACCAAGGGCCAGCACCGGCACCATCACCTGAATGACGGGGTTGGTATCCATGAAATGACACACGTCATTATAAATTTCGCGGCCAAACAACGCTAACACATTAGCCACGGCATGCACCATTAAAAATACCAACAAAAATATGCCGCTAAGGCTCATCACCAATTTTTTACCAATTGAAGAAGAAAAAATATGTTCCATAAATTAATCGCTGTTTAGACTGCAAAAATAACACAAAAATTAAAAATTAAAAACTATTTCCATTCAAAAGAATAGAGAATGGCCTCGAGTTGCCTTATATAATCTCGTTTGTCGGCGCGCGGATGATACACAAAAGCCTCCAGCGCCAGCACCTTCTCGCCGGTTTTGTCGATGAGCGCATGACTGATAAACGGCCCGCCCATAAAATCATTTTCAATATCCCACAGCCCGCGCGTTTCCACAAAGTGAAAATCTTTATACCGGATGTTTCGCGTTTGCGGCGGAAAAAGCGGCGCAGTGGTCATGTAGGTGTTCTCAAATTGTCCCGGCACTTCCTTTTGCAATATTTTATTCCGCTCCGCTATGATGTTTTGCAAGTGAAACGTGCTGCTGTCTTTGTAAGGATAGCTATAAATAAACAACCCCAGGATGGCCTTGTTTGTTTCATACCCTATCCAGATGAAATTGGTGGAAACTTTACGTAGCGTGTAGCCCATGGGGAAATAGGGCGATCCGTCGAAATGTTTGTTGACCGTATCGCGCAAGGCTTTTGCTTCATACTTTTTCGTGGCGCCGATTACCCGGTCGCGCTCGGCCTGCTCTAAAATGTGGATCATCCGCTCCCGGTTTCCGGCCAACAGGCTGATGATGTTATCGCCGTTGCTTGCACTGACCACCACTACGGTTTGCGGCTGCGCCCACACATCATGCCGCACCGAAATACCTTCCGGAACAGTGTCGGCTGCCACTTTTAAAAGCACAACATTACGGTGTAGCTGAAAAATATTCGAGAACGATGTTTCCTGCAACTCAACAATATCAAACACGGGCTCGCGTTGCGGAAGCGCCGGATAATCGGGTGCCAGTAGTTTGCGCACCGTATCGCACACGCTCTTGTCCCATATTTTGTTGTCAATAACCACCACCACTTCGCCGGCCTTTCCGCTGATACGGTGCATCGTGCGCATTCCATCCCCGCAAGAAGCCAACAGGAGCGAAAGAAACAACAGGTTATAGAAATATTTTTTCATCACACGTTTATTTGAAAAGTCTGAAAATATCATTGCCGAATGCCAAAATCATAATGCCAATCAGGAATAACAAACCGGCATACGTGGTATATTCCAGAAATTTTTCGCTGGGTTTGCGGCGCGTAACCATTTCATAAAGCACAAACAGGGTATGCCCGCCGTCGAGTCCCGGAATGGGTAAGATATTTAGCACCGCCAGCATAATCGACAGAAAAGCGGTAATGTTCCAAAATATATGCCAGTTCCACGTGCCCGGAAAAATTTTGCCGATGGTAATAAAACTGCCTACCGATTTATAGGCTTCGGTTTTCGGACTGAAAATAAGTTGCAATTGCTTGATATAATTTTTTACGGTGTTATATCCCTTTGCCGCGCCGGCGGGAAGCGCAGCAAACAGTGAATAATGCTTTACCGTGATGTGGAACAAGTCGGGTATTCCCTTCAACACAACGCCGATCTTTCCTTCGTCGTTCACAAGAAGCGGCACCGTTATTGCCGAATCGTTACGTTGCAAGCCGGCATGAACAATTTGCTGTTTCTTTTCCTCGAATATGACATGCCCGTCCTCTATCGACAGAATGGGAGCGCCGTCAATAGACACAAGGTGGTCGCCGGGCTGCAGCCCCGCATGTACATTATGCGACGTGTCGGGAACTTCCGCCACCACAAAAGGGATGATGGGCGGAAACATGTCGGGATAATTGAGCATGGCCGGAAGATATTGCGGGTCGATGTGGACAGTAAGCGTATCGCTATTGCGCACTACGGTGGCCGTTTTGGCTTGCTGCTGAATCAGGCTTATTTGCAATTCGTCAAACAGGACTACCGGCTGCCCGTCAAAAGCAATAACTTTATCCCCATTTTGGAATCCGAGTTCTTGCGTCAGTTCATTGACCTTGATGCCGTATATCACATCATTGTTGGCCAAATATTTTTCGCCCCAGGTGTAGAGCATGCCGGCATACAGGATAACAGCCAATACCAGGTTGAACAGCACACCGCCGGTCATTGCAAAAAAACGTTGCCAGGTCGGCTTGGTACGAAACTCCCACGGTTGCGGCGGTTGCCGGAGTTGCTCCTTGTCCATCGACTCATCAACCATGCCGGCTATTTTGCAATACCCGCCCACAGGCAGCCAGCCAATGCCGAATTCAGTGTGTTCGGGGTGCGCAGCCCACGCTTCGGGTGCCTTCGACGAGAAAAAAGAAAAACTCCACTTCCCGTTTATTTTCTTGGCGCGCATCACAGAAAACGAAGGATGAAAAAACAGGTAAAACTTATCAACCCGCATGCGAAACAGGCGGGCAAACAGGAAATGTCCCAACTCATGCACAATGACCAATATGGAAAGTGACAATAACAGTTGTACGATTTTAAGTATAATCTCCATAAGAATTAAGTATTAAATATATGTAGAAGCTATTTGTTGCGCTTCCGTATGGGTTGCTATTAAGTTTTCATAACTCGGACCGGCGATGAAAGACACAGCGCTCATGGTTTTTTCCACCACGCCGGGAATGTGGACAAAAGCGAGTTTGTCTTCGAGAAAAGCAGCCACCGCCACTTCATTGGCCGCATTCATGGCACAGGGAATATTTCCGCCGCGTTGCAGCGCTTCGTAAGCCAATGCCAAACAACGAAATTTTTCGACGTCGGGCGAAAAAAAATCCAAATGCAATGGGTTGGAAAAATCCAATCCGGCGGACGGCAAATAAAACCGTTGCGGAAAACTCAGTGCATACTGTATCGGTAATTTCATGTCGGGCAAGCCCAGTTGGGCTTTCACCGAACCATCCACAAACTGCACCATGGAATGTACAATAGACTGCGGATGCACCACCACTTTAATTTTTTCGGCGGCAATGCCAAACAACCAATAGGCCTCAATCACTTCAAGCCCTTTGTTCATCATGGTTGCCGAGTCGATGGTCACCTTAGCGCCCATCGTCCAATTGGGATGTTTCAGCGCCTGCGCTTTCGTGATTTTCGCAAAATCTTCCGCAGCAGTGTGCAGGAATGGCCCGCCCGAAGCGGTGAGATAAAGCCTTGCTATTTCACTCGACTCGCCCACTAAACACTGAAAAATAGCCGAGTGTTCGGAATCGACGGGGATCACCGGCGCTTTTTTTTCCATAGCCGTTTTGGTGATAAGCGAACCGGCCGCCACCAATGTTTCTTTATTAGCCAACGCCATTGCTTTTCCGGCATTCAACGCAGCCAAGGCAGGGCGTAATCCGGCAAAGCCCACCAACGCACTCACCACAATATCGACGGTATCCCATGCCGCTATTTCCGACAGGGCTTTTTCGCCGGCATACACTTTTATAAAATGAGGCGTCAGCGCCTCAGCCACTTCTTTGTATTTCCCCTCATCGGCTATGACTACCGCATTAGGATGAAATTCAAGCGCCTGTTTAATCAGTAAATCCGCATTGCTGTTGGCGGTCAACACTTCCACCTCAAACAAATCAGGGTGAAGTTTTATGACTTCCAGGGTTTGGGTACCTATTGAACCCGTGGATCCGAGAATACTGATGCGCTTTTTTTTCATACCAGCGTTTAGAAAGAAATATATTTTTCGGGATCTACCGGATAGCCATTATACCACAATTCAAAATGCAGATGAGGGCCTGTAGTAAGTTCTCCCGAATTTCCCACAATGGCAATAGCTTCTCCCGCCTTCACCGCCTCGCCGGTTTTCTTCAGCAGTTTCGCATTATGTTTGTAAATTGATATAATGTTATTCTTATGCTGTATCTGAATTACATACCCTGTTTCCGAAGTCCACGCGGCCATAATCACCGTGCCGTCGAGCGTAGAAGAAACCACCGCATTGGGTGTTGTCACAATATCCACGGCAAAATGCTCCTTCATCATATTGAACTTATCGGTAACGGCGCCCTTCACCGGCGCAAAGAAATGCATCGTTTCCAAAGGTTGCAACCCGCTTTGTTTATCGGGAATTCCCGATGATGACACATGAAATTGCACTTCGCGTTCTATTTCCAACCGTAATAGAGAATCTTCTTTTGAATGAGTACGGAGATACGGTTTACCGCGCGGTATCGAGTCGGTCAATGAAACCTCAATAGGAATAGGATCCTGCCCCGACACAATGCGGTTGATATTCGCCAAATGAAGCTCCCATTGATACATCATCAGTTCCAAAGAATCGGCACGCAAGGCATTCCGTATAATTTCGCGCCGCGTGTCGCTGTTCGGATATCCGGGAATAAATCCACGCAACGGCGTAAAAGCAATCATTACCACCACAAGCGCAATAATTGTCACGATGATGGAACTCACCAACATCCATGCTTCCATCCTCGACAAACGAATATGCCAAAGCTGTTTGAGCGATTCATCATTATAGATGGAGAAACGATATTTATGCTTTAGCTTTCCTTGTTTTTTCTTTGTTTCCTGATAATGTTCCTTAGTCATGATAACGGCTATTCATGTTTGCCAAAATCTTCCTGAACGTTATTATCTTCGCTATGATTTTCCTTGTGTGCGTCGTCCTTATGATGCTCGCGCCGGTCGTTCCTTCTATCGTCATAACGGCGGCTATCCCTGTGCCGGTCATCCCTTCTGTCATCCCTCCGCCGGTCATCTCTTCTGTCATCCCTGCGCCGGTCGTCCCTGCGGCCGCCTCGTGCAGCGTGGGGCCTTGCGACAGGCTCTACATAGCCTTCCGGCTTTTCCAACAAAGCACGCAACGACAAACGCAACTTACCTGCTTTCTCGTCAATCTCAAGTAACTTCACATCTATCATATCTCCAACTTGCAGGACGTCGGTTACTTTATTCACCCGGCTCCATGAGAGCTCGGAAATATGTACCATTCCTTCCCGTCCCGGAAGTATTTCCACAAACGCGCCGAAATCAAGGATTGATACCACTTTTCCATGATATACCTGACCTATTTCGGGACTGGTGGCAATGCCCTGAATCCATTGAAGCGCTTGCGCAATTGACTCTTTGTTTTCTCCAAAGACCGCAACCAGCGCCACATTATTCTCCTCGGTAATGGTTATTACCGTATTGGTTACTTTTTGAATTTCCTGAATCACCTTGCCGCCCGTACCGATTACGGCGCCAATAAATTCGGTAGCAATAACAATCTGTTCCATCCGCGGCACGTGCGGCTTAAACTCGGCACGCGGCTCACTGATGGTTTTCAACATTTCGCCCAGAATATGCAGGCGTCCCTGTTTGGCTTGTTCCAGCGCTTGTTGCAAAACTTCATACGGCAGGCCATCAACCTTAATGTCCATTTGGGTAGCCGTGATGCCGTCGGCCGTACCAGTCACCTTAAAGTCCATATCGCCCAAGTGATCTTCATCACCCAATATATCGCTCAATATGGCATATTTTTTTGTTTTACTGTCGGTAATCAACCCCATGGCAATACCCGATACGGGTTTGGTGATTTTTATGCCCGTATCCATCAGCGCCAGGGTGCCGGCGCAAACGGTAGCCATTGATGAGGATCCGTTTGATTCGAGAATATCCGATACAACCCGCACCGCATAAGGATTGTCTTCACCGGTAGGCACTACCGATTTCAGTGCGCGGTAGGCGAGGTTGCCATGGCCAATTTCGCGACGGCTGGTACCGCGTATCGGTCTTGCATCGCCGGTAGAAAAAGGAGGAAAATTATAGTGCAGTACGAATTGTTGAGAATTTTGCACCAGCACATCGTCCACTTCCTTCTGGTCTAATTTTGTGCCCAAGGTTACGGTGGTTAAGGATTGCGTTTCGCCGCGGGTAAACACAGCCGATCCGTGTGCGGCAGGCAGGTAATCCACCTCGCACCATATCGGGCGGATTTCCGTTGTCCCGCGTCCGTCGAGGCGTATGCTCTCATCAAGAATCATATTGCGCATGGCTTCCTTTTCCACAGCGTGGTAATAACGATTTACCATGGCTTCCTTTTCTTCGCGTTCTTCCTCTGCAATGGTTTGCATAAATTCCTCTTTCAACGCCTCAAAAGCATCGGTACGCTCCTGTTTCGCCGTGCCCGATTTGGCAATCGCATAACACTTGTCGTAGCAGAATTGGTGCACGGCAGCACGCAAGTCCTCATCATTGGTTTCATGCGAGTAAGTGCGTTTTTGCGTTTTCCCCACCTCTTCCGTCAATTCCATTTGCATCTTGCAATGGTTTTTAATTTCGGTATGCGCCACTTTGATGGCTTCCAGCATGTCGGCCTCGCTCACCTCTTTCATTTCGCCTTCCACCATCATAATATTATCGTATGACGCCGCCACGATAATGTCAATGTCAGACTGCTCCAAATCTTTAAATGAAGGGTTTATCTTCATTTCGCCATTAACGCGCGCCACCCGCACTTCCGAGATAGGCCCGTTGAACGGAATATCGCTAACGGCCAATGCCGACGAGGCGGCCAAGCCGGCCAGCGCGTCGGGCATAATATCCTTTTCTGCAGAAATCAACGTGACGTTTACAAATACTTCGGCATGAAAATCGTCGGGAAATAAAGGCCGCAAGGCGCGGTCAATTAAACGCGACACCAAAATTTCATAATCGCTGGGACGTCCTTCCCGCTTCATAAATCCGCCCGGATAACGGCCTGCAGCGGCATATTTTTCTTTGTATTCCACCTGCAAAGGCATAAAATCAACATCTTCTTTTGCCTCTTTCGCGCAAGTAACGGTAGCCAACAACATGGTTCTACCCATTTTTACAACCACTGAGCCGTCGGCTTGCTTGGCCAACTTACCTGTTTCAATTTCAATGGTCCTGCCATCAGTCAATGTGATGGTCTTTTTAACTACATTCATATTTTATTCCTCGATTAATGTCTGAACAAAAGAAAGAAAAAGGCAAATGCACTGCATTGCCTTTTTTCTTCTTGTTTATTTCCGAAGGTTGAGTGCCTTCACAATTTCCCTGTATCGTTCAATATCTGCGGTTTTCAGATAATCCAAAAGCCGGCGACGCTTACCAACCAATTTCAACAAGGCACGCTGCGTATTGTAGTCCTTCTTGTTGCTTTTTAGATGATTAGTAAGATGAGCGATACGGTAGGAAAATAGCGCAACCTGGCTCTCCGGAGAGCCACAGTCGGTATTAGACTTCCCGTACTGTCCGAAAATCTCTTGCTTTTTCTCTGCAGTTAAATACTCTTTCATAAACGTAAGCAATTGATTTTAAAGTTAATATTAATAAAATCCAAAAAAATGGAACTACAAATGTACGTTTATTTTTCGGAATACCAAATTTATTCGGGTAAAACGCATAAAAAAAGTACGGGGTCCTCCGACCCCGCACTGCATTGATACGATAAACAGCCATTCCCCCTGCCCCCGTTTATCCTCCGAGTAGTCATTAGGCATTACGCCAGAGAAGAATACGGCTGAAAAAGAACTTATTTGTTTTTTTCAATCCAATTTATTTATTATTGTTGTTGTTTATTTACATCCCTTAAGTCATTGTTCAATTATTAATTTCATTATAAAAAGGGCCACCACACATTAACATAATAGATGACACAAATCAGAAAGAAGAACTATTATTATCCGGCAGCCCTTTGACACATTAAATTATATATTTAAAATATATTATATAGAAACAAAAGATTAAAGACAATAGTATAATAGAGCAAATGATAAAGGAAATAATCTTTAATCTTTTGTTGCTTATTCCTACTTTCAGTGATTAAGAAATTAAATGACACAGCATTAAGAAAGATACAAATCAACACATGACCATTTAAATTCTTAGTCACCTATCAATTACAAGTAGGGGCGCGAGCCTGTAGAAAATTTATTTTAGTAGGAGGTCTTACGAAACCAATGACTAAATAAATTTAGGCTCACACCTATCTTTCTAACAAAAAAAAATCGGATTGTAAAAAGGGAGCATGCGAACGCTAACGCTATTTTTCCAGTCATTATCTAATAAGGTTCGTAAATTTCCTACAGAGAATATAAAAGCGAGCGCCAAATAATAAAAAGAACGATATAACTTTTAACGATGCAAATATAGTTATAATTTTTAAAGATCCAAATATTTTAGTTGTTAAAATATGTAAAAACGGAAGTGCTAAATTATAATTCACTATCTTTAAGTCGTTCGGCATTTTCGGCAAGTTGCAACTGGGCAATCACCTCTTGAATGTCGCCATCCATAAACACAGGAAGGTTATACATGGTGTAGTTGATACGATGGTCGGTCACGCGGCTTTGGGGATAATTATAGGTACGTATTTTCGCCGACCGGTCGCCGGTGGATACCATGGTTTTGCGCTGACTCGAAATTTCGTTCAGGTATTTTTCATATTCGAGATTGTAAAGACGGGTACGCAGTTCCGACAGCGCCTTGTCATAATTCTTGATTTGTGATTTTTCATCCTGGCACTGCACCACAATGCCCGACGGAATGTGGGTAAGCCTGATGGCCGAATAGGTGGTATTTACGCTTTGTCCGCCGGGACCCGAAGAGCAAAACGTATCTTTACGCACATCGTTCATGTTTAACTCAATGTCGAACTCATCGGCTTCGGGCAATACGGCCACCGACGCCGCCGACGTATGCACCCGGCCCTGCGTTTCGGTTTGCGGCACCCGCTGTACGCGATGCACGCCGCTTTCATATTTCATAATACCATACACACCGGTGCCTCTCACTTCACATATAACTTCTTTAAACCCGCCAACAGTCCCTTCCGACGAGGAATTAACGGTAATTTTCCATCCTTTCTTTTCGGCAAATTTCGCGTACATGCGAAACAAATCACCGGCAAAAATAGAGGCTTCATCACCACCCGAGCCGGCACGGATTTCCAATATGGCGTTCTTGCTGTCTTGCGGGTCGGCCGGAATGAGCAACAACTTGATTTCTTCTTCCAACACCGGAATTTTCTCTTCGAGTTGTTCTATTTCCTGCTTCGCCATTTCACGCATGTCTTCCTCTTTTTCCGTTACCAACAGCGCTTTGGCCGAATTTAGGTCGTGCAATATTTTTTTATAATCGGCACACGCTTCCACAATGGGCTCAAGCTCTTTATATTCCTTATTCAAGGCCACATAACGCTTCATGTCTGCCATCACGGCAGGGTCTGAAATCTGGTGGCTTATTTCCTGATATTTCTCAGTAAGCCCCTCTAATTTAGCAAGTATAGTATTATTGCTCATACATTTATTCCCTCGTCATAAGGTTTGCAAAGGTAAATAATTTTATGTAACTTTGCAAGTTTAGACGTTTATCCATGTATAACGACCCTTCGATTCCCGAATTTATTAATATCGACAAGCTTATTGCGTCGAAAAATCCGACGTTGTTAAAATGGATTCCGCGTTTTATCCTAAACTATATCAAACGCATTATTCACCAAAACGAAGTGAATTATGTCATTCATACGTATGGGAAAGAGCACGCGGGGCTTGATTTCGTGAATGCCATTATCGAGCAACACTGGGAAGCGCGTTATACGGCTCATGGATTGGATGACATTCCGGCGGACGGACGGTACATTTTCGCCTCAAACCACCCGCTGGGCGCTTTCGACGGCTTGATACTAATGAGCGCCATCGGCAAGCGTTTTAAGGAGATCAAGTTCATCGTAAACGATCTGCTGATGCATTTAAAACCGTTGGCGCCGCTGTTTGTGCCGGTCAATAAACATGGCCGCCAATCGACCGAGTATGCCACACGCATTGACGCTACTTATGCCGCACGTGAAACGCAAGTGCTGTATTTCCCCGCGGGATTATGCTCACGTTGCATCAAAGGGAAAATTACCGATTTGCCATGGAAACGCAATTTTGTGCAAAAGGCCATCCAATACCGGCGCGACATCGTACCGGTGTATTTTCACGGGCATAATTCAAACTTTTTTTACCGGGCCGGAAATTTCAGGAAACGCTTGGGAATAAAGGCAAATATTGAAATGTTTTGTTTGCCTCATGAATTTTTTAAACAGAAAAAAGCAAACTATAATGTATATTTCGGCAAGCCTGTCCCCTATCAAACCTTTGACAAGCATAAGACTTTAGACCAATGGACGCAGATGGTGAGAGAGAATGTTTATGCCATGGCTCCGCTTTCTTAATTTTTTAACTTTTTATACCGAATATGGAAGCTGTAATTCCACCCATTAACCGAAAAGACATCATACATGAACTGACTGCAGAAAAATTTGTACGTTACACAAATAACGGAAGCAACAAATTATATGTGGTTACCGCCCACGATTCACCGAATATTATGTTAGAGATTGGGCGCTTGCGTGAAATATCTTTCCGCACGGCGGGCGGCGGCACCGGGAAAAGCGTAGATATTGACGATTTTGACACCAATAAGGAGCATCCTTACAAACAACTAATAGTGTGGGATCCGAAGGCAAAAGAAATCTTGGGCGGATACCGGTATATTTACACGGGAAATGTGACCATGCACGAATTGGCCACTTCGGAAATATTCTCCTTTTCCGAAAAATTTATTGACAAATATTTGCCGCGAACCATTGAGCTGGGGCGCTCGTTTGTACAACCCAATTATCAAAGCACACAGTTGCGGAGTAAGGGACTTTATGCCCTCGATAATTTGTGGGATGGCTTGGGCGCATTGGTGCTGCGCTATCCGGAAGTAAATTATTTCTTCGGAAAGGTGACCATGTACGTGACGTATAACGTAGAAGCGCGCAACATTTTATTATATTTTCTGCGCAAGCATTTTGCCGACCACGACAGTCTGGTGACACCCATGCATCCCTTGCAAACCAACACGGATGAAGAATACATGAAAAAACTTTTTGTGGGAAATAACTACAAGGAAGACTATGTGATTTTACAACGGGAAGTGCGCGCGCTGGGCGAGAATGTTCCCCCGCTGATCAATTCCTACATGAAACTTTCACCATCCATGCGGGTATTTGGGACGGCTATAAACCCATTTTTCGGGGATGTGGAAGAAACCGGTATTCTTATAAAAATCAGCGATATCTACGCCGAAAAAATAGAACGATATACGGCTCCTGTACGCCGCATGGCACAACGGCTACGCACACGTTGGTGGGTACAGCGGTAACAAGAGCGGGGAGCGGGGAACGGTAAACGGAGAAGGGGGAAAAGAGGAAGACAGATGAAAATTGCACACAAACGCCATTACTTATTCAAAAAATTTACTTACCATGGAAATAACCGACGGAAGGCTCACTACCACGACCCTGTCGTATGGTTTTATTTCGCTGTCGCCTACTGCAATAAAATTGGTATTACCACGCACCACCCCACCGATAACCGCGTTTTTCGGGAAATCAATATCCCTGATTTTTCCTTTGGTCACAGGGCTTCCCGATTTCACAATAAATTCGAGCACTTCGGCCTCCGATCCGTTAAGCAGCCGTATAGATTGCACGTTGGAGCCCATGGTAAAACGGAAAATACGTCCGGCGGTGATGATTTTTTTATTGATAATGGTATCTACGCCCATATTTTCGGCCAAGTGAATGTAATCAATATTTTCAATCTCGGCGATGGTTTTCTTCACGCCCATGCGCTTGGCGAAAATGCACGATAAAATGTTGGTTTCGGAACTTCCGGTAACCGCCACAAACGCGTCGATATTGCAAATATCTTCTTCCATCAGTAGATCGGTGTTGCGAATGTCGCCGCATATAATAAGGGTTTCCGGCAATTCTTCGGCCAATCGTTCACAATGCTCCCTGTCGGAATCAATCAACTTGACTTGTTCCACCTTCCCTTCCAGCGCGGCCGCAAGCATAACGCCGATACGGGTACCGCCCAGAATAAGCACTTTGCGCACATTGACATTCGACTTGCCCGAATCTTTCAATGCATCCTGAATCCCTTCTTTATTGGTCACGATAAACACCAAGTCGTCTTCTTTGAATTTATCGGCCCCGGTGGGAATAATCGTTTTGCCATTGCGCGAAATAGCCACCGCACGATAATCTATGCTATGACTTCCAGACACCTCGTTCAGGCTTTTGTTAATCACCGGCGCGCCTTCTTCCAACTTGTAGGCAATAAGCTGCAAGTGCCCACCTGAAAAATCCATAAATTCGGTGGTACCGGTTTGGGACAATAGGTTAAGGATTTCCACTACCGCATTTTTTTCGGGATAAAACAGATAATCAATCCCCAAATCGGTGAATATGGCGTTATGTTCGGGCTGCAAATATTCATCATTATTAATCCGCGCAATGACTTTCTTGGCGCCCATCTTTTTGGCAAAAGCGGCGCTCACCACATTCATATCCTGTTCTACGGAAGGGCTCACGGCAATAAACAAATCGGCCTTATCGACATGAGCCCGTTCCAACGTGGCAATAGACGTTGGCATGCCATGAATAGCCATCAAGTCCACCGCTTCCGCCGCTTTACGCAGACGGTCCTCGTCATGGTCAATGACGGTGATGGAATGGTGGCCTTCGCCCAGCATCATGGCAAGGTGGCTGCCCACCTCACCGGCTCCTGCTATTACGATTTTCATTGAATTACGAATTATTACGAATCAGAGGAAAGCAACTTGTTCCGCTTCACCGGCGGATGGAGCCAATAGCGCAACATGCGATAAACGGCCAACAAAGCCACGGCAATCAAAGCCGTCCATGGCTCTGGAATATAACTGCGGAATAAAAATAAAAACACATACATTAAAAGTATCAGCGCCAAACAGAAGTACCATGTACGGGGCGCCGGAGTTTTCTTACGGTTGGTTTCCGACATGGGGCACGAAGCAGTGGGGCAAGCGGCGCAAAGCGACGCGCCATCGGAAGCGGTAATTTTATCTGTATTCATTATTTTATTTTACTGGTTAATGGGTATTTCAAGTTCTCATAACGACTTAGACGCGCCGAAACTTTACCCACGATAATAGGTGTTTCGATATATAACGGAATATGATTTTCATCATCGGAAATCCAGATATACAGGTTGTTTTTACCATCAAACACTTCGCCGGCGATGAGTTTAACGGCAAATTTCAGACACCGGAAAGTGCCGATTTTATCAATCTTTTTTTCTTCTTTGCCCAAATAGTGAAACCAAAGGTTATACATATTCCTGTCAATGACAAACGAGTAAGGATAGGTTTTCCCCTGATACAGGGACGAAAAATCCATGTTGCGTGCATTAAAAAACAGGCTTATGAAATCATACGTGCAGGAATGTCCCCGCATGAGGGTGTCTTGGGGCAGCCTGTCATATTTTTGCACCGACATGTTAATGGAATAATCGGTATTAAAAAAAAAGGTATTTTTTATGCGGTAGTCGCCCTCTTTAATGTCGCGGTAAAAATAAATGGGACGAAGGTTGTGAACAAAAAAACGGCCTTCATACACATCGCGGACTTCAAAAAAATGATCCCAGAAGCGATATGTTTTCGCGTAGCTGCGTGCATAAAAATAATGGGTATCGCGGAAAGTCTCCTCCATAACCATTAAGGAGGCTTCGCCCACATCGGCATCAATAAGACCCCAATGGTAAGCGGCGATAAGCGTCAAACGCTCACCCGATTTGAACGACAAATCATCGGGAGTGAACGACCTTAGCGGTAAGCAAGTGCTATCCGGTTGCGCCATAAGGGCGCCGGAAATCCAAAAGGCATATATCGTCAAAACAAACTTCCGCATAATTAACTGATTTCACTATAATCAGCCGTAGATGATTTTATTTGGTTTAACCGACTGCAAAGTAACGCATTTTTTTCGGAAGATAAATCAGGATCTTGATTTAAAATGGCAAAAGCGATATTACGAACATATTCCAACAACTGTCCATCGCGCGCCAAGTCTGATATTTTCAAGCTAATAGGCATACCGCTCTGTTGGGTTCCTTCCATGTCGCCGGGCCCGCGAATTTGAAGGTCGGCTTCGGCTATTTCAAAACCATTGTTGGTGGAAGTCATCAACGCCATGCGCTTCCGGGATTCGGAAGAAAGTTCATAGCCGGTCATTAAAATGCAGTAGGACTGCTCAGCGCCGCGCCCCACGCGCCCGCGCAACTGGTGTAGTTGCGACAGGCCGAAGCGTTCGGCGCTCTCAATCACCATTACGGTAGCATTAGGCACATTAACGCCCACTTCAATCACAGATGTAGCCACCATGATATGGGCTTTCCCTTTCACAAAAAGTTGCATGTCGGCGGCTTTGTTTTCGGCAGTCATTTTGCCGTGTACAATAGCGGTAACATACTCCGGAGGAGGAAACGCCTGCGTAATATTTTCGTAGCCGTCTTCGAGGTTTTGGTAATCCATCTTTTCGGATTCTTTGATGAGGGGATAAACCACATAAATCTGGCGGCCGGCCTTAATCTGTTCTTTCATAAAACCAATAACGCGCAGCCGTTTATTTTCGTAGAAGTGTAATGTTTTCACGGGTTGCCGGCCGGGCGGCAGTTCATCAATAACCGACACGTCGAGATCGCCATAAAGTGTCATGGCCAAAGTGCGGGGGATGGGCGTGGCCGTCATCACCAGCACATGCGGCGGCTGTTCATTTTTTCGCCAAAGGCGCGCCCGTTGCTCCACGCCAAAACGGTGTTGCTCGTCGATGACGACAAAACCAAGGTTCTTAAATTGTACCGCATCTTCAATGAGGGCGTGGGTGCCCACAAGAAGATGCAAAGAGCCATCCAGCAACTGTTCCGACAAGACCTGCCGGTTTTTTTTCTTCGTAGAGCCGGTCAGTAAACCCACGCGGATATTTGTTCCTTCAATGAATTGCGCAATACTTTCGTAATGTTGTTGCGCCAATATTTCGGTAGGCGCCATGATGGCGGCCTGATAGCCGTTATCGTTGGCAATGAGGGCGCACAACAAGGCCACCAGCGTTTTCCCGCTACCCACATCGCCCTGCAACAGGCGGTTCATCTGCTTTCCGCTTCTCATATCTTTACGAATTTCGCGGATAACCCGTTTTTGTGCGCCGGTGAGCGGAAAAGGCAGTTGGTTGTAGCAGGCGTTAAAATAATCGCCTACAGTAGAAAAAACAAAGCCCGG
>JAIRLC010000127.1 GCA_031259645.1 Prevotellaceae bacterium
TCCGAGAAGCCGCCGCGCAACTGTTGCATGGCGACCTTGTGTTCCGCCGCACTTTTCGCGGTGATGAGGTCGGCTACGGCTTCCGCCTGCGCCAAATCGAGCTTCCCGTTCAGGAATGCGCGGCGTGTGAACTCGCCGGCTTCGGCCATGCGCGCGCCCTTTGCGAGGAGCAGTTGCAGGATGCGCTGCTGGATATAATGCGAGCCGTGGCAGGCAATCTCGACGGTTTCTTCGCCGGTGAACGAATGTGGCGCCCTGAATACGCTAACCAGCACTTCGTCAACCGTTTCCTTGCCGTCGGTGATGTGGCCGAAGCACAGCGTGTGGCTTTTCTGCGTAGACAGGCGACGTCCTGCCGTTTTCGGCACGAACAACTGTTCACCGGCGGCTATCGCTCCGGCGCCCGAAATCCTGATTACCGCTATGCCGCCCACGCCCGGAGCGGTTGATATGCCGCATATAATGTCGTTGTGATACATGCTTTACCTTGTAAAATGCCGTTGCAAAGGTATGTGAAAAAAATTAAATAAAAGAGAAATGCTCGAGCATGTCTTTTTTATTTTTGTCGAATGTATATAATATAGGAGGGTTATAAGGGCTGCTATTTTTTATTTCATCCAATTGTATGACCGCACCACCGGAGAGCACTTTCCGTTTAAAATTTCGCCTGTCTAAAATCTTACCTGAAAAAATCTCATATATTTTTTTTAATTCGCCCATAGTGAATTTTTCCGGCAGCAGTTCGTAGCCTACGGGAACAATCGGTAGCATGGCGCTTATAGTTTCCAGTGCTGTTTTTATAATGTTCTCATGGTCGGAATATAATGCCGGCAGACGGCCTATATCAAACCATTTGACGCTATTCTTTTCTGTTCTGGATAATTGAATATTTTCATATTTCACGAAAGCATAATATCCCAAACTCACAAACCGCTGCAGGAACCATTTTTCTTCTTCGCTATAGAAACCTCTCCGCTCTGCGCTTTTTTTCACAAATTCACTGTTTTGTTCCATGATAGTCCTTTTGGGGTCGCTAAACAAATGAAACTGCCTCAAGTAGACGTCGGACAATCCGGTTCGTTTAGCCAATATTCTTTTTACCGCCTCATCCGAAGTTTCATCTTTAAACATGAAACCACCCGGTAGCTGCCAGTATCTGCTTATGTCAAATTTAGTTAACAAGACATACAATTTCTTTTTATAGAAACCTAAAATTACACAATCTACGGAAAAGCCCGGATGTATATTATCAACGGCGTAGGGGTAAAATAAACTTCTATACGACATTCTAAATTGATTTAGAGCAACAAAGATACTAAAATGAAAAATATTTTTCAAATATGTGTATTTTTTACGCAGATATTATTGTAAAGTTATTTTTTTTGTTTATTTTTGTGTAAAAATAACGCAGATTAAAACATTAATTAAACTATAAAATCATGAAGAATTTACTTTTATTAGTCGGATTTATACTTCTGTCGGGCGGAGCCTACACACAAGTATCGCAACGTTACGAGATCATAAAAAATAATTATGGGCCAAAATTGGGGTATTCTCCGGAGTCTGGAGTTAAAATACTCACTGTAAATGGCTTGAAATTCAAAGATCTCAATAAAAATGGGAAACTGGATAGATATGAGGATTGGCGTTTATCCGTAGAAGAACGGGCCAAAGACCTGTCTAAAAAAATGTCGGTGGAACAAATTGCAGGGTTGATGCTGTATAGTGGGCATCAGGCAATTCCTGCTAAAGAAGTGGGGTTTGCACATGGAACGTATAACGGAAAACCGTTCTCTCAAAGTTGCGCAAATCCATGGGATTTATCGGATGCGCAAAAGAAATTTCTGAAAGACGATAACCTGCGCCATGTTCTTTTAGTGGGCGTACAAAGTCCGGAAGTGGCCGCAAGGTGGAGCAATGAGATGCAGGCATACGTAGAAGGCATAGGATTGGGGATTCCTGCCAATAACAGTTCCGATCCCAGACACTCCGGGCAAATAGCCGGCGCTGTTGCCGCTGAGTTTAATGCCGGGGCAGGAGGCGATATATCGGTGTGGCCCGACGGTCTGGGTATGGCTGCCACCTTCGAGCCCGAACTCGTGAAAAAATTCGGACAGATAGCTGCCCTGGAATATCGTGCATTAGGGATTTGTACTGCTTTATCCCCGCAGGTTGATTTAGCCACAGAGCCCCGCTGGTACCGCTCCAGTATGACTTTCGGTGAGAGTCCGGCGTTGGCTACTGCTATGACCCGCGCTTATATAGATGGATTCCAGACGTCGACCGGAGATGCTGAAATAGCAAACGGATGGGGATACCAAAGTGTGAATGCGATGGTGAAACACTGGCCGAGCGGAGGGCCGGAAGAAGGTGGCCGTGACGGACACTGGGCTTTCGGTAAATTTGCCGTGTATCCGGGCAATAATTTTGAAACACATTTAAAACCTTTTACGGATGGTGCATTCAACTTGGATGGTAGAACGGCGAGGGCTTCGGCGGTGATGCCTTATTATACCATTTCCTATAATCAGGCAAAAGACGGCACGAACTTGGCGAATGGATTCAGCACATATATCATTACATATTTATTAAGGGGAAAATATGACTACGACGGCGTGGTATGTACCGACTGGTTGATTACGGCCAATGAAGGCAAAACCCCGGGCGATTTCGACGGAAAACCGTGGGGCGTAGAAGCGAAAAGCATAGCGGAAAGACATTACATCGCGATCATGGCCGGGATAGACCAGTTTGGCGGTAATAACGAGATGGGACCGGTTATTGAAGCCTACAATATGGGCGTGAAAGAACACGGGAAAAAATTTATGAGAAATAAATTTGAACGATCGGCCGTTCGCCTTTTGAGAAATATATTTCGGTTGGGTTTATTTGAAAATCCGTACGTAGATCCTCAGGAGAGCGCTAAAATTGTGGGAAATCCCGATTTTATGCAAGAGGGCTATAATGCCCAACTCAAGTCGATTGTGATGTTGAAGAATAAAGAAGATGTGTTGCCGGTCGAAGGAAGAAAGACGGTTTACATCCCTGAAGTTTATACGCCTTCAGTGAAAGACTGGTGGGGTAATTGGTCTAAACCATCCTTAAAGGTGCCGGCAGACCTTGAGTTAGTGAAAAAATATTACAATGTGACAAATGACCCTTCAAAAGCTGATTTTGCCATCGTATTTATCTCCGGGCCGTATACAAATAAAGATGGCGGCGGGTATGATAAGCATGACCGCGAAGCCGGTGGTAACGGATATATCCCCATTTCCCTTCAATACCGGACATACACGGCCGAAGATGCACGCGAACACAGCATCGCCGCCGGCGACCCGGTGGTTGACCCAACCGTGACAAACCGTTCCTACAAAGGAAAAACGGTGACGGCGTCTAACACGATGGATCTGAATACCGTGCTGACAACAAAAGAAATGATGGGCGATAAGCCGGTGATTGTTGTGGTAAATGTATCGCGCGGAATAGTGTTGAACGAATTGGAAGGTAAAGTAGATGCTATTTTGGCGCGCTTTTCGGTTGGGGAACAACCTGTGCTGGACATTATATCCGGCAAACACGAGCCGTCCGGGTTGCTCCCCATGCAAATACCCGCCAATATGTCAACGGTAGAAAAACAGCAGGAAGACGTGCCGTTCGATATGGAATGTCACCGGGATACGGAAGGCAATGTATATGATTTCGCTTTTGGCCTGAATTGGAAAGGCGTGATAAACGATCATCGTACAGCTACGTATCGTGTTAATGAATAAAAACTTTAATAATTTGGATATGAAAAAGAGCATAAAAAATGTAAGCATATTGCTGATGTCCGTAATGATAGGCGGCGGCGTAGCCAATGCGCAGGAGCAGGCGAAAAAAGACACGGTAAAAGCGGTGGCGGTGGAAAGCGACCGTAATGTAATGCTTAACGCGGCGTCGGCAAATTCCGGTCCGCGCAACGTGAATATAGGCCTTCCGGCAAGCGTAGGAGGCACCACTGTGTTGGAAAATGATTTGCCTGTTGTTTATTTCTTTTGGCCTGAAATGCCGTTTAAATCATGGCGTATAGACGCCATGACAAATGGCGTGAAGCTGTTGGATTTAGGGCAAACAGCCATCAATATTGGCGACGTCGGTTTTTCCGTAGGCACCTATAACAATCTGGGTACCGATAAGTTTGGGGGAAGCATAGGTTTAAATTCCAACCATTTCGGCTTGCTGAACGGCACCACTAATCTTAGCGGGCCACTAACGAAAAACGGATTAAAATTCTCGGTGGGCGCATTCGTAAATTATGATCCGGGCACGTATAAGGTCAACAAAAATAACATAGACCGTTACTACAATGACCAGACACAGTTGTATAAGGTTGCCCTCACACAGGACTACCGCTTTCGGGGCGGGTCCGGCTCCATCTCGGCCTTCTATAAATATGCCCGCTCGAAGTCGATGAGTGCGCAGCACTATGCGCCCTACAAGTACCATCTCGACGGCTCGGTGTCGGAAATAGACGGGTTCAAGATTGGTAACGATAATTATATGGCCGGCCAGAAATTTGAAGTGGAAGATGCAACGACCGGAAAAAGAGTTGAGCGGGACGCCTTAGACGACTATAGCGCCGAAAGCCATACTTTCGACTTGATAGGAAAAAACAGGCTCGACAATGGCTTAAACCTTAATTTTATAGTGCGGTATCACACGGCAAAATCGGGAATATATCTTCCCATTATGACCGGTATTTCGGAGCAAACCTATACGGATGACAGCGGAAATCAGAAGACAGGTAACCTGCAAGGTGTAATGGTTTTGGCGTCGAAAAATACGCCGGTACAATCACTCACAAGCCTGTTCGAAGTGGGGAAGAAATCCGGAAACCATGATTGGAAAATCGGCTTAAACCAGTGGCTATATGGCGTCGATGAATTTGTTACGGAAGGAGCCACATACAAGCAAACCGTTGAGGCCAACCCCAAACGTGTAGGTGGATATAACTATGGAATTTCCGAATATCACAATGGAACGGAAAATAAAACCGCCTTATTCCTCACCGATAAATGGGACATTTCGGAGGTGCTCACCGTAAACCTCGGCGCCCGCTTCGAGTACCAGAACCTTCGGGGCGACTTTATCAACAAAGATGAGGTGAATAAAAACATCCCCTATCTCTCCAATAAAAGAACGGATATTAAAAAGGACTGGTTTAACAAGGCGTTCATGGTAAGCGGGGTGTACAAAATGACTAAAAACTTCGGATTACTGGGCGAGGCCACGTACAATGAACAGGCCGGACATCTCGAAAACTATTCGGCCGGGAATGAGCCCAACCTGAAGAAATCGAAAATACCGGGAGCAGGATTGGGCGTCTTCTATAACCATTCTTTATTTAGCTTGGTGTCTAAAGCTACCTATATCCAGCGTGACGAGTACCGTTCCACAGTGAACTTTACGAGTAAAAAAGGCGAGGTAGAGCGGGCGCTGGCGTTGTACGACATAGAAACTGTAGGATGGACTACCGACGTGGTGGCCACGCCCTTCAAGAATTTCAATTTACATTTCCTGTTGACGCTTCAGGCGCCTAAATACAAAAATTATGCAGGCACGGTAAATTTCAAAACGGGTGAATCGGTAAGTTATGATTT
This sequence comes from Prevotellaceae bacterium, assembly GCA_031259645.1. Lineage (GTDB taxonomy): Bacteria > Bacteroidota > Bacteroidia > Bacteroidales > UBA932 > JAIRLC01. The sequence goes on from JAIRLC010000127.1 coordinate 5,640, forward strand.
CAATGACAATACGGTGACCGGCGTGTCGAAAGTGTTGATGGAAATTGACCCAAGCTACCAGTGGAAAAATTTGAGGCTATGGGCCAGTGCGCGTTATTTCAGCAAAGAATATTCGAACTTGACCAACTCTTTATTTTTCAGAAGCCGCTGGGAAACCTTTGCCGGCGCTAATTACACCTTAAACAAGAATCTTGAATTTAGTGCAAGCGTGGTGAACCTCTTGAACCAACGTGGGGCCAAAGGCTCCATTTCCGGCGCCGACCTCTACACGCGTGAGGAAGCGGCAAAAATGGAAGGCGCCATCCTGTCCGGTACTTACATCCGACCATTTACCGTTGAATTTGGGGTGAAGTTCCGGTTCTAAAAACGCCATATCCTCTATGGCAAGGATACATAGTATTATGCGAATAATATTATGTGTCCTTTTTTTTACGTCAGTGGCGCCGGTTATAAAGATTTCATGTATATTTGTGCATGTTAAGCAGGGAAAAAATAATCAGGCATCTCCATTTGGGCACGGTTACGTTGCGCAAGTTGCGGCAGTCGCGTAACATGAAAATACTGATACGCGCCGAAGGGGTGCTGGTTACCTTGCCGGTGTACACGTCGTTCGGTGAAGCGGAGGGGTTTCTCGACAACCACGTGGATTGGGCGCTGCAGGCCATGCAACGCCTGTCCGACAAACAGGCCAGGTTGCAAACCACGTTTACGCCCGGCACGGAGTTTGGCACGTATTCGCGAAAAGTACAATTCATCCCCGCCGACCGGCACAATGTGCATGTGAATATAAAGCCCGGATTGGTGGAAATATACTATCCGGCGGCGCGAAAAATTGATGACCCTTCCCTGCAAGCCACTATCCGCAAAGCCGTGGAATACGCTTGGCGTGTGGAGGCGTGCGAGGTGTTGCCTGTGCGGGTGCAACAGCTTGCCACGCAGCACGGGTTTCACTACAAAAAACTCAGCATACGCAGTTCCCGCACCTGCTGGGGCAGTTGTTCGCCCGACAATAACATTAACCTCAGCCTGCACCTCATGCATCTTCCCGATCACCTTATTGATTATATCATATTACATGAGTTATGCCACACGTTGCATAAAAATCACGGCGCCGCATTTTGGGATTTGCTCGACCGGGTTACACAAAAAAAAGCGCGCGAGTATGCCAGACAGCTTCGCGCGCACAGTACAAGAATTTATTAATTAGTTCTTCTCCGGGATTACTCCCACTTTAATATTTTCCTTGTTTAATTATATGAAATAACTTTTCGTTTACCATTCACAAACATTACCACGAATGCATCTCTATAGCCCAATGCACGTAGCTCATTCTTCAGTTTTGTAGCTTCCTTTGCTGTCTTAAATTGTCCTACCGTAAAACGGGTAAAGGCGTCGGGGAAACTTCCGTATAAAATCTTTAGTTGCGGATATGATTCTTTGGCTTTATTCAGGTAATCCCAGTTCGGATACTCTTTGCTGGCCATCACCTGTACCCTGTATTCAATTCCTTTCCCTTGTTCCGTATCAAGAATTACATTGTCTGCAATTACGTTTTCTTCCTCTATTTTTACCGGCGTCATTTCAATGTGAATGCCTTTCGCCCGTGTCAGTGCGTCATCGCCCGCCAATGGTTGTCCGATACTCGGCACATAGCCGTTACGGATGCAGGAATAGGTGTACTTTTCTTTCTTGTCGAGGGTGATAGAGAATGTGCCGGCATTACCGGTAATGCAAATCACTTGCTCTTTAGTGGCATTATTTACAAAGGATATCATCACGCTATCTATCCCTTCATGCGTTACGCCGTTTGTTACCGTTCCGGTAAATGTCGCCATTCTTTCCAATCTTGCTTTTTCCTCCGCCAGCCTTATTTTCCGCTCATAAGCCGATGGATCTTTCATATATCCGAAATCAGGGAATGGCCCTGCTACCGTAAGCGTATAAATATCATCATTTCCTACGCCGCCCGGACGGTTAGAAGCAAAGAACCCCGAACTTTTATCGGACGACAATATGAGATAAAAATCATCACCGCTGCTGTTGATCGGATAATACATGTTCTCCGTTATGACCCATTTGTTTTTTGCACCTTTGGCTCTGAATATGTCCAATCCCCCTAATCCTGCTCTGCCGTTTGAAGAAAAATATAACACCCCTGTGCTGTCCATAGTCGGGAACATTTCATTCCCTGTGGTGTTAATCATGGAACCTGCATTCATTGGGACGCCCCATTCGCCTCCTTTTTCAAGCACGGAATAGTAGATGTCTGTTCCGCCAAATCCGCCCGGCATGTCCGACACGTAGTACAACACACTGTCGTTAGGACTAAGGCAAGCGTGTCCTACCGAATATTCACGCGGGTTATTATATTTGAATGATTTTACCGACGACAATTTGTTATTGGTTATTCTCGCGATTTTGATTTCTAATTTACTCTCCCAAATTGTACCCTGCTTGGTTTTGTCACGGTGAGAAATATCGGTATTGGTTTGTGTATAGTAAATCGTTTTGCCGTTTTTTGTAAATACCACAGGCCCCAAGTGGATATTCTTTTTCATATCGGTAAAGAAGATTTCCGCCGTGCCCAGATTATTATCTCTCTTATAATTTGATTGATAGACGGAATAATATTGGTCATTATCAAACTTGTTGCGCGGGCGGTTTGACATAAACATTATTCCGTTATTATGGCGTATGGCTCCCCAATCATGGAATTTACTGTTAAGCCGTTTCCAATTTTCCACAGTAAAAATTGTGTTGCTGTCTTTCCGTGCCGTCCATACCACAGCCGTGTCGCATGAAGCTATAAGTGTTTGTACCAGCGGATTAGGCTCTGTGGCATTGTTGTAATAAGTCCGGAGATGCATTTTTGCTGCCGCATATTTTCCTTCATGAATCAGTAATTCCCCATAATGGAGAAATACGTCGGGCGGAATGTTATTCCCCCCTTTGGCGATCCGTTTTTCGTAATAGAAGGAAGCCTTTTTCCGGTTTTCTAAGGCGCGGTAACAATCGCCCAGCAGTTCAAAAGTTTCGGCCCTCGCATTTTTCTTCTTTGCTTCCGGCTCCAGAAGCTCTATGGCTGTTTTATAGTCAAAGTTTGAAATATAAGTTTTCACTTGTTGCATAATCACATCTGTTTGGGCATATAACAGAGGCGCTGTACAGCAAAGAATAATTATGAGGATTGGTTTTTTCATAACGATCTACAACTAAAAATAACGCGGTGTTGATTGACGTGTTCTCTTCTTCGGAATAATGTAACTAAACGATATTTCGTGTGAGCCCGGCCATCCTATTCCCGTAATACTTAAGTCATAAGAATATCCTATCTGTACGTTTTTGATAACGAACAATTCCATCATAAAAGCCAACGCATTAGTGGTTTGAATGGTTTCTACTTCATTGGCCTTTATTTGCCCGATGTAAATCCCCGTACGGTAAGTGACGCCCACCCACAATTGTTTTAATAATAAGGCCAACAAGTTTATATCAAGGTTTCCGGGTCCTTTAAAATCATTACGATAAATAAAAGAAGGCTTTAACCCTATACTGTTGCTAAGTGGTATAAATCCTCCCGCCGACACATAGAGGTGCGGAACCCTGATATCTCCGGAAAAATTAGCGAACAGGTTGGTGGCCGATACGCCGGCATAAAGGAAAGGTGTGTTGTAATATACCCCTACACGGAAGTCGGGGCGCCATTCGGGCCGGGTATAGTGTTCGGCAATATTCGTGATGTTATTGTTAGACCTTGCCTCGCTAAGGTTTAGTTGCCATTGGGTGACGCCGGCGCTTAATCCGAGCGACAGCCGGTCGTCGCGTTGATTTAACCGGATACGAAAGGCGTATGTCCCGAATAAAGACACAAGACTGGTAAATCCTCTGCGTTCATTTATCAATTGTGTACCCCATCCTACCACATCGCCGGCGGCTGCCGTACCATCCACAGAAAGTGAATAGACATCCGGTGCGCCGTTTACACCCGCCCATTGCACCCGTGAAAAAGCCTGTAAATTGGTGGCCTCCTTGTACCCCGCATACGCAGGATTTACCACGAGATAGTTAAACAAATATTGCGTGTACTGCATATCCTGTTGCGCAAACGTAGTGACGTAGGCGCATCCTGTAATAACAGTACATAAAAACCACTTTTTTAGTATGCTTCCCTGCATTGTATTTTTTTCATGTAGGTCAATGGCGTCAAAGGTAATGTTTTTTTAATAAAAAATGTCACAAATGCTGTATTCTGAAAGCAATAAAATTCTTAAAAAGTATTAAAGATTTTCTTTTTACTTTCTTTTTTGCTGATTATTAATGTATTATAAAATCACAGGATGTACATTGTTTTTACTTACATACCATAAATATCCTTCTACTTGATTATAACCTATGTCTTGCAGGCAATTGATGTATTTTTTTACCTGTGTTTCGTACGTGGCATGTTCGCCTTCCCCGAATTTATAATCTACCACCACCACTTTACCATTTTTTATCATCACCCGATCGGGGCGCAACTGCTGTACGGCGTCCTCTGTATTGGGCAGCAGGATGCCGGCTTCGGTGTGTACTTCCCACGAGCCGTCGAACCATGACGTGGCGGTTGGATGCTTCATGGCCTCCTCCATTTTTTGCCGCAAGTCGCTTATTGTGCGTTCGTTATTGGCTATAAATCCTTGTAGTATAAGCGCGTGGATAGCTCGCTCCAGATCGCCGGCTGTTTTCATTTCAGAAAAGGCGCGGTGCATCAATATGCCATAATCGCGCATGCTTGCGCCGGCTTCTTCGTCATACTTTTCTTCGCTGTGTTTCAGGCGCAACCGGTTAATGTAGGGATAACACGGATAGTGCGGCAGTGTGATGGTTTTTCCCTTTTCCGCATGGCTTGCCGTGACGGTTGGAAGTTTCTGCCCTGCCTCAAAACAAGTGCTTTCCAGTCCGTTACCCAACAAGTCTGCTACCGAATAACTGTTATTTTTCGGCTTGAAGGCGAACACATGCAACTCATCCTCTGCCCGTGTGAAAGCCACGTAAAGCAAGTTCAGGTTGTCGATATAAGCCTGTGTTTTTTCGGTAAAATAGTCGGCGCGGAAACAGGTATTTGCCAAGTCCTTCTTGTAATTTAACGGCAAGTAGGGGAGGTTGTTGAAAGGCGCTTCCTCTGCTTTTGCCCAGAGCAGCGAGTTTGGTCTTGGCTCCATAGGCCACGAACAAAAAGGTATGATCACCACCCTGAACTGCAATCCTTTTGATTTATGAATGGTGAGAATCCGCACCGCGTCCTGTTCGTCGGCAATAGCTAATGTTTGTTTTTCCCCTTTTTCGGCCCACCAGGCTACAAACGAATAAATATCGCCTGTTTCTTTGGCTCCGTAATTCAGCATCAAATCGTGCAACTCCTGCACAAAAGGCATTTCTTCCTTTAATTCATCTAATTTAAACCGTTCGATAATGAGCTCTATCGCCTCTGCCAAGGGTTGCCGGACAAGGCCGGCGAGCCATGTGTCAAAGTCGGAAGTAACCGGTATCCCTTTTTTAGCGAGAAAATTTTCTATGCACGTCCGGTTAATTTCGTCGTCGCTGTGTATGGCCTGGTGCAGCAGCCCTGTGATAAATTGCACGGCCGGTGAATGGGAGAGGAACAGCGAATCTTGCGAAATAACCGGCACGCCGGCTTCCAGTAAGGCTGTTGCCACGGCTTCTCCTTCCGTATTTTTACGCACCAGTATGCCGATGTCCGATAATTTGTAACCCCGGCTTTGCAATTCCGCCACTAACGTCCGAGTTTTCTGCAACGCTTTTTCCGAAGCCGGCACTTCCGACTTGTGGTCGAGTATCTCCATGTGCACATATCCTTCCAAATCGTGGCGTGCCGTGCGTTGCGAGGTGTCCTTATAGGCATCCGTAATGGCGTGGCTTAACTGTTCGTCATTAAATCCGGCTTCTTCAAAGGCGCTTACAAGCCGCTGTTGGAGCAGTTGCGGCAACTTGCCGAACAGTTCGTTATTGGTGTTTACTATGGTTTGCGCGCTGCGCCAATTGGTGTTCAGCACAAGGTGGGCGGGACCGAAAGTGCCGAGATCACGGTTGAGCCCGTAAGCTAAAATGCGCCAATCGCCGTTCCGCCACCGGTAAATAGATTGTTTCACATCGCCCACTACCAGTGCATTCCCGCCCTCGGCCAATCCGTTTTCCAGCAAAGGCTTTAAGCTGTTCCATTGCATATCCGACGTGTCCTGAAATTCGTCGAGCATGAAAGAACGGAAGAACGCGCCTGTCTTTTCATAAATAAATGGAGTGTCATTACCGTTAATCAGCTTGAACAACAAATATAACGAATCGCTGATTGTCATGATATTTTCCTCTGCCGATAAGTCGGTGATGTTGTTTGCAATATCAGCCAGCAGCCCCATGCTGTATATGTTCTGCGATATCTGTTGCGCGGTATGATAGCTTGTGGAATTTTTTTCGTAATGCGCAATGGCTTGCGTCAAACAACCGTTCAACGCCGTGTACACACGGTCAATTTGCGCGTGTTTGGCGTGGTCGGCGCCATACCACTGCGTAATGTCGTTTTGCGCCTTTAATGCATTGGCGCCCGGATCGTATCCGCCTGCTTTGATTTTGTTGAAATAAGCCGCGAAACTGCGCCCTTTATTTTTAAAATCATCGATACGCAACCCTGCTTCGTTTAATGCTTGCAAGGCGGTGTTGCCGTATGCCTCCATCGCCTTTTCAAAATCGGCGATTATTTTTTGCAAGGTTTTCACATACGCAGTCAGGAATTTTTTATCCTTTAATTTCTCCTGAAATTCCTGCCCAAGCCGGTGAAACGCTTCTTTAAATACTTCCATGCCGATATCTGTCAGGCTCGTGCGGGGATCCCAATTTCGTCCGTCTTCAATGCGTTGTTTGACCAACACGCCCAACCATTCTTTCAGGGCGACATCCTGTCCGGCATCCTGTAATAATTTTTCAACGCTTTCTGCCAACAACCGTGCGGTGTCGAGTTCTATCGTAAATTCGGGCAACAGGCCGGCTTCGTGCATGAAAGCGCGGATGATTTTCTGAAAAAACTTGTCGATGGTCGATACCGCGAAATGGGAATAGTCGTGCAGAATGACCGTGCGCAGGGCTGTCGCGCGTTTGGCCAGTTCGGTAGGGGAGAGGCTGAGCGCTTCGCAGAGTGAAGCGCTCAGCGTAGCGTCGCGGTTTTCCGCCACGTTATTTAGCGCTTGCACGATGCGGCTTTTCATTTCTTCCGTGGCCTTGTTGGTGAAAGTCACCGCCAGCACTCCCCGGAACGCCCCCGGTGCGGGGGATGACAGTAGCCACCGCAGGTATTCGCGGGTAATCGTGTAGGTCTTTCCCGAGCCGGCCGAAGCGTTATAAATATTCAGTCCCATATCGGAAACAAAGTTAATAAAATTATGAATTAAAAAATTATCTTTGCACCTTTTGGAAAAAGTGTTACCTTTACTAAAATTTTTACTTAATATAAGGCCATGAACGGAATAAATTTTGTAACCAATGCGTCCGGTGCAAAAACTGCCATTATGATAGACCTTAATACCTTGCGGCAGCATCCTGCTTCAGGGAGTGAAGTGGTGCAGTACCTGTCTTCGCTCGAAGAACTCGAAGATATTATCGACGTGGAACTGTCTCGTACGGAGCCATCTGAAAGTTGGCAGATGGCAAAAGAACGCCTTAAAAGCCGGCATAAGCTGAGCGACAATGTATAGCATACATATCAAGAAAAAAGCTGAAAAACAATTGGCTGCACTGCCGTTAAATGTGGCTAACCGTATAGTTGCTGTTATTGACGGATTAGCTACTAATCCCCGCCCTGCAAGCAACACAAAATTACAAGGCTATACTAATGTTTATCGTATTCGCATAGGTAATTACCGTATTATTTATAGTGTAGAAGACGCTATTTTAATGATTGAAGTTATTAAAATAGGCCATCGGCAAAGTGTTTATCGTCGGTTGTGAATTGGAATCCTTGAATTCTTGAATCTTTCAAGGCTGCTACTGCTTAAAGAACGCCGCTTTGATGTCCGGCACGGCGTCCAACTTTTCCCATGCGAAAAAGTCAACTTCCCTGGTTGTTTTCTTTCCGTTGTAGCGAAGTTCCACTTTCTTTTTCACAGCGTCGCGGCCGAAGTGCCCGTAAGCGGCTGTGGCTTCAAAGATGGGATACTTCAACCCAAAACGTGCCACGATTTTCGCCGGACGAAGGTCGAACAGTTTGCTCACTTTTTCACCAATTTCGGCGTCGCTGAGCTTGACCTTTGCCGTGCCGTAGGTGTTCACGTTGACACTCACCGGACTGGCAATGCCAATGGCATAAGCCACCTGTACCAGCACTTCACCGGCTACGCCCGCCGCCACCAAGTTCTTGGCGATGTGCCGGGCGGCATAAGCCGCCGAGCGGTCCACTTTGCTCGAGTCCTTGCCCGAGAAAGCGCCGCCGCCGTGCGCGCCTTTCCCGCCGTAGGTGTCCACAATAATTTTGCGTCCGGTGAGGCCGGTGTCGCCGTGCGGGCCGCCAATGACAAACTTACCCGTAGGATTTACGTGAAGGATATATTTTCCGTCGAATAGCTTGTGCAACCGTTTGGGCAGCCGTTTGATGAGGCGTGGAATCAGGATATCCTGCACGTCTTTGCGGATTTTCGCTTGCATTTTCGCTTCGGTGTCGAAGTCGTCGTGCTGGGTGGATATAACGATGGTGTGTACGCGCACCGGTTGGTTTTTGTCGTTATACTCCACGGTGAATTGCGATTTGGAGTCGGGACGCAGGTATTTCATTGTCTTACCTTCGCGGCGGATCACCGACAGTTCATGCAGCGCAATGTGCGACAGCGTTAAAGGCAGAGGCATGTATTCATCCGTTTCGATCGAGGCATAGCCGAACATCATACCCAGGTCGCCGGCGCCCTGTTCTTCGGCTTTCTTGCGCA
>JAIRLC010000152.1 GCA_031259645.1 Prevotellaceae bacterium
TGCATGCAATAGCCTGTTTCAGCGCTTTGGCAATTTTTTGGGCAAACTGCATCAAGTCGCCTAATAGCGCAGCATCCAGATCAAACAAATAATCCGTTTCCTGTTTCGGAATGACTAAAGTATGCCCTTTGCTCACCGGATTAATGTCTAAAAAAGCAAAAAAACGCTCGTCTTCCGCGATTTTATAGCACGGAATTTCGCCGTGTATAATTTTTGTGAAAATGCTGGCCATGATTTTACTTGTTTTATTTTGATATATCTATAATTTCCAATTTCATTATGCCTGACGGCACGGTCACTTCTACAACGTCGCCCTTCTTCTTGCCCAGTAATGCTTTGGCAATGGGTGTGCCCACCGCCAGTTTTCCTTCTTTGAGGTTGGCCTCTGTTTCGGCCACAAGTAAATACTCCATTACCGCTTTTGTGGTTACATTTTTAATCTTCACCTTCGTGAGTATTTGAACGTGCGACAAGTCAATACGCGACTCATCAATAATGCGGGCATTGGCTATGGTAGATTCCAGCTTCGCAATTCGCATTTCCAACAATCCCTGCGCTTCTTTTGCGGCGTCATACTCCGCGTTCTCCGACAGGTCTCCCTTGTCGCGGGCTTCCGCTATCTGGCGTGAAATCGCCGGACGTTCTACATTTTTCATCTGTTCCAATTCAGCACGTAATTTTTGTAAACCTTCTTCGGTTACATAAATGTTCTTCGACATGTCAATAAAAATAAATAATTATATAGTTTTAGTGTATCCTGTTTAAAAAGAAAAGAATTTCGGCGCCTGTCCGAAACTCTTTCATCAGTGATAACTTTTTCAAACAAGTTATTCTAGATATTTCGGTTGCAGGATTTCATGATAAATAATTGCTTTTCGTATTTCAAAATCTTCCAGTATTTCAATCCTTTTGGGGCTCTCTTTTGGGATTTTGTCGTTTATTGCCTCTGTGCGCATCTGCGCCAACCTTTGTTCGGAGTCTGTCGTATGGCCTCCTTCCACTAACGGTATGGCGCCTAAGGGCTCAAAAGCCGGAATTACTTTCTCCTCTCGCCGTTCGTCTTTCTCTTCCGGCGTAGTGGCAAGCTCGGGGAAGAGGTCTGACAACTCAGGCAATTCCGGAAAGTTTTCCGGAGAACGTTGTGATTGCTCCTTCTTGGGAGAAAACAATTTTATGAGCATTACAACTGCAACAATAAGTATAGGAATATAGTCTTCCATTAATCCCAAAAACTTTTTTTATTACTTTCTTTCGCATGCTCTTTCATTCGCTTTTTTGTTTCTTTCGATTGAAAAGACATGTGACGTTTTTTTCCTTCTTTAATAGCTTTTTCTATTTCTGCATCATTCTTTTCTTGTGCACGGGTAACTTCGCTGTTCCGTTGCTCTTCATAAGCCTTGTATCGCGCTGTACGCTGCTTCCGGCTCTCCTGTTCTTTTTTTAACGACTCCCGGTTGTTGATAGCCATTATTTCCTTTTTCGATTTTGTCAATTTATTTTGGGAAGAACAAGAACAACACAAAGTGCATAACACAAAAATGAAAATTGCGCATTTCATCATACTACAAAGGTATAAAAAAAAGATTTTATTCTTGCAGTAGTTGGGCAGCTTTTTTTAGTGCAATATCTATATTACTGCAAATGAACTCCTTGCCAAGCTCTTCGGCAAAGCCTGCTTTTTCGAGAGTCGCATACACATTGGTATTTACGCCCGAAAGTACGATTTGTATCTTTTCTTTCGCCGAGCGTTTCCACAAATTCCGGAGGTTATGTAATCCCGTGGAATCGATGAACGGCACCTTGCGCATACGGATAACCCGCACCTTGGCTCGTTTTGCCGTACCGGTGTGGTCAAATTCGTCGAATTTGTTCGCCAGCCCGAAAAAGAAAGGCCCGTTGATTTCATACACCTCCACGCCTTCCGGGATGTTCAACACTTCGGCATTGACGGCCTCGGCGTCTTCCGTACTGTTGATTTCATGTTCAATAACTGAAATGCTCGACGTTTCCGAAACCCGCTTCAGGAACAGTATTCCCGCCATCAGCAGGCCGAACTCAATGGCAATGGTGAGGTCTAAGAACACGGTGAGGAAAAAGGTGGTGAGCAGCACAATCACGTCGGAGCGCGGGTTGCGCAGCAGGGCTTTAAACGAGCGCCACTCGCTCATATTATAGGCCACCATGACCAGGATGCCGGCTAAGCAGGCCAACGGAATATGTACAGCCAGCGGCATCAGGCAAATAAAAATCAACGCCAGCACGACGGCATGAATGATGCCCGCCACGGGTGTTTTCCCGCCGTTGTTGATGTTCGTCATGGTTCGGGCAATGGCGCCTGTGGCCGGAATGCCGCCGAAGATGGGCGCCACGATATTGGCGACGCCCTGTGCAATCAACTCGGTGTTCGAGTGGTGTTTTTTGCCGGTTACCCCATCGGCCACCATGGCGGCCAGCAACGACTCAATAGCGCCCAGCATGGCAATGGTGAAGGCAGGTTGTATAAGCATGCGGATTACTTTTGCATTCATCGTGGGCGCCTCGGGACTTGGCAGGCTCGACCCGCCGGCCAGCTCAGGGAAACGGCTGCCGATGGTTTCTACATCCATGCCGCTCAACATCACAAAAACGGTAGTGATGATAATCGCAACCAGTGACCCCGGAATTTTTTTATTCACGTAAGGCCAGTATATGATTACGGCGAGGGTGAACAGCGCAATGCCTGCAGTCGGTATGTGTATCGAACTGAAGTGTGAAAAATACGCCATCCACTTGTCGATAAATTCCGACGGCACGGCGTTTATGGTTAAGCCGAAGAAATCCTTGATTTGCGAAGAAAAAATCACAACGGCAATGCCGCTGGTAAACCCCACAATAATAGGGTAGGGGATGAATTTGATGATATTACCTAATTTCAGCACGCCCATCAATATCAGCATGATTCCGGCAAGTATGGTGGCGATGATCAGTCCGTTCATGCCAAATTCGGCCACGATGCCATATACAATTACCATAAAAGCGCCGGTAGGCCCACCTACAAGCACGTTCGTGCCGCCGAAGAACGATATAATAAATCCGGCGATAATGGCGGTAATCACCCCTTGTTGCGGGCTCACGCCCGAAGCAATTCCAAAAGCAATGGCCAGCGGCAGGGCTACGATCCCCACAATCACGCCGGCGATGAGGTCAGACAGGAACGTTTCCTTGTTGTACCTGCGTTTTTTTATCATCGTGAACAGCTTCGGCCGGAACACTTCGCTGATTTTAAAATTTTTGAGATAATTATCCATGGCTTTAGTATGAAAAACGTGGCAAAATTACATTATAGTTTTGCAAGAACAAAAGAAATGTTTAACTTTGTGCCCCTTGAATGTACTTTGATAGTTTGCCCGGATGGCGGAATAGGTAGACGCGCTGGTCTCAAACACCAGTGGCCGCAAGGCTGTGTCGGTTCGATCCCGACTCCGGGTAC
>JAIRLC010000162.1 GCA_031259645.1 Prevotellaceae bacterium
AAATATTACCTAAATTGTTTGGAGTTAACAAAACTAATCGTATCTTTGCAGCCGGACTTTTGGAAAATGATGCAATGATTACTATTCATATCCTTTCTATTTTGGTTTCTGTCATTCACGTCGTGGTCTTGTGCCCATTTACGTGAGAAAGGTATGTGTGTAGTTTAGTTGTACGAAATAAAGCCTTTCTCTAACAAATAGAGAGAGGTTTTTTGTTAGGATTAAAGTGGTAAACTATGGAATTACGCAGTTCGATTTGTATGCAGGGACGCCGTATGGCCGGGGCAAGGTCATTGTGGAAAGCCAACGGGATGAAAAAGGAACAAATAGGTAAACCGGTCATAGCCGTTGTAAATTCGTTTACGCAATTTGTGCCGGGGCATGTCCATCTGCATGAGGCCGGCCAGTTGGTGAAAGCCGAAATTGAAAAGCTTGGTTGCTTTGCGGCGGAGTTTAACACCATCGCCATAGATGACGGCATTGCCATGGGGCATGACGGTATGCTTTATTCGCTGCCTTCGCGCGAATTGATTGCGGATAGCGTGGAATATATGGTTAATGCGCATAAGGCAGATGCCATGGTTTGCATAAGTAATTGCGATAAGATTACGCCTGGGATGCTCATGGCCGCCATGCGCCTCAACATACCTGCCGTTTTTGTTTCCGGCGGGCCTATGGAGGCCGGAACGTGGGGCGGGCAGCACCTCGACTTGATTGACGCCATGATTAAATCGGCCGACCAGTCGGTGAGTGACGAGGAGGTTGCCGGCATAGAGGAACATGCCTGCCCGACGTGTGGTAGCTGTTCCGGTATGTTTACCGCCAATTCGATGAACTGCCTGAATGAAGCAATCGGTATGGCTTTGCCCGGCAACGGAACGGTTGTCGCCACGCACGAGAACCGCCTGCGCTTGTTCCGCGATGCGGCTAAACGGATTGTTGACAATGCCTGCAAATATTACAGGGACGACGACACGTCTGTGTTACCGTTAAGCATTGCAACCCGCGAGGCCTTTCTTAACGCCATGACCCTTGATATTGCAATGGGTGGCTCTACAAATACTGTCCTTCATCTGTTGGCCATCGCGAATGAGGCGGGCGTCGCTTTTACCATGGACGATATTGATTCCCTGTCGCGCCGGACGCCATGCCTGTGCAAGGTTGCGCCTAATACGCAGAAGTACCACATACAAGACGTCAATAGGGCAGGGGGCGTGCTTGCCATTATGCGCGAACTGGCAAAAGGCGAATTGCTCGACACGTCGGTAAAGCGCGTGGATGGCCTGACGCTTGGCCAGGCTATCGAAAAGTACGATATTATGAATCCTGCCGTTTCGGGCGAGGTCTTGAACATATACCAAAGTGCGCCGGCCGGAACGTTTAACTTAGTCATGGGGTCGCAGGCAACTTGCTATGACTCGCTTGATAAAGACCGCACGGCCGGATGTATTCGCGATATGGCGCATGCTTATTCAAAAGACGGCGGCCTTGCCGTATTGAAAGGCAACATTGCGCTTGACGGATGTGTTGTAAAGACGGCGGGCGTTGATGAAAGTATATGGCGTTTCAGCGGCCCTGCCAAGGTTTTCCATTCGCAGGAAGACGCCTGTGCCGGTATTTTAGACGGAAAGGTTTGCCACGGAGATGTCGTTGTCATAACCTACGAGGGGCCGAAGGGAGGGCCTGGGATGCAGGAAATGCTTTACCCCACCTCCTACATAAAATCAATGCACCTTGGTGCGGCATGTGCGCTTATAACCGACGGGCGCTTCAGCGGGGGAACGTCGGGCTTAAGCATAGGGCATGTGTCGCCCGAAGCGGCTTCCGGCGGCGCCATTGGCCTCGTGAAGGACGGAGATGTGATAGAAATAGATATCCCCGCAAGAGCGATAAATGTGAAGTTGAGCGACGGGGAACTTGCTTCTCGCCGGGCAGCGGAGGAAGGAAAAGGGAAAAACGCATGGAAGCCTGTTCGTGACAGAAACGTATCTAAAGCGCTACAGGCGTACGCAAAAATGGTAACCTCTGCTGATAAGGGAGGAGTGAGGGAGTTAAAAATTGAAAACTGAAAGTTAAGAATTAAAAATCAAGAGTTAAGAATTATGAATTATGAGTTATGTGCTCCTCCTTCTTTGGATGGGGCAGGGGGGAGGCCGACAGGGGAGAGGTTGATTACCGGTTCGGAAGCTTTGCTTCGCACGTTGATTGCAGAGGGGGTGGAGTGTGTCTTTGGTTATCCCGGGGGACAGGCAATTCCGATATATGATATACTGTACGATTATAAGGATAAATTACGCCATGTGCTGGTGCGTCACGAACAGGGGGCGACACATGCCGCCCAGGGTTATGCCAGGGTTAGCGGCAAAGTGGGTGTGGCGCTGGTAACTTCGGGGCCGGGCGCTACCAATACGGTTACGGGTATAGCCGATGCAATGCTCGACAGTACGCCAATGGTGGTTGTTACCGGACAGGTGCCCTCGCCGTTGCTGGGAACAGACGCCTTTCAGGAAGTGGATGTGATAGGCATCACACTTCCGATAACGAAGTGGGCATATCAGGTGCGGCATGCCGGAGATGTGGCATGGGCGGTGTCGCGCGCCTTTTATATTGCCTCCACCGGACGTCCGGGGCCTGTGGTCATCGACATCGCCAAAGATGCGCAGTTGGAACGGATCGATTATTCCTATAAGCCGGTTAATTTCATCCGAAGTTATCAGCCGTGGCCGGACCTCAACCATGAACGTATTGAAAAGGCTGCGGAATTAATCAACAATGCCGAAAGGCCTTTTGCGCTTGTCGGGCAGGGCGTCACGCTGAGTGGCGCGGAGAAGGAACTGAAGTGCTTTCTGGACAAGGCGGATGTGCCCGCGGGCTCTACTATGCTGGGCTTGTCGGCAATGCCCTCCGATTACCGCCTGAATAAGGGTATGTTGGGCATGCATGGCAACATCGGCCCTAACCGCAAGACGAACGAGTGCGACGTGCTTATTGCCATCGGCATGCGTTTTGACGACCGTGTTACGGGCAACCCCAACACTTACGCAAAGCAGGCTAAAATCATACATCTTGACCTTGATAATTCCGAATTTGACAAAAATGTGAAGGTCGATGTGAAGGTGCTGGGAGATGCCAAAGCGTCGTTGCGGGAGATTACTAAACTGCTGAAACCGGCTACGCATAAGGAATGGATAGCATCGTTTACACCGGCTGAGGAAGAAGAATACGAGAAAGTCATAAAGAAAGAACTGTGCCCCGGCGACGCCGTTTTACACATGGGCGAGATTGTCCGTAAAGTCTCGGAAGCTACCGGGAACAAGGCTGTTCTTGTTACGGATGTGGGGCAAAACCAGATGATGAGCGTGCGTTATTTTAAATACAGCCAAACGAGAAGTGTCATTACGTCCGGCGGGCTTGGAACGATGGGCTTTGGCCTTCCGGCCTCCATTGGCGCCAAGATGGGCGCTCCCGACAGGACGGTTTGCCTTTTCGTCGGCGATGGGGGGCTGCAAATGACCATGCAGGAATTAGGCACAATCATGCAGGAAAAATTGGACATTAAAATCATTCTTTTAAATAATAACTACCTTGGCATGGTACGCCAGTGGCAGGAGTTATTTTTTCACAAACGCTATTCCTGTACGAACATGGAAAATCCGGATTTTACGGCTATAGCGAAAGCTTTCAAGATAGGCGCACGGGAAGTATGGAAACGCGAAGAATTGGATCACGCGATACAAGAAATGCTGGATTATAAAGGCTCGTTCCTTTTAGTTGCACACGTGGAAGAGAGCGGCAAGGTTTACCCTATGGTTCCTGCCGGAGGCAGTATTACGGAAATGCTTTATTGATTAAATTAAAAAGAGAATTGAGGTATGAATATGGAGAATAAAACGCTTTTTACCATTATCATTTTTTCGGAAAACATGGTAGGTCTGCTTAATCAGATTACGATTATATTTACCCGCCGGCAATTGAACATAGAGACGCTTTTCGTGTCGCCTTCGACCATTGCCGGGATTCATAAGTTTACCATTACAGCCTTTGCCGACGAAGTAACCATCGAGAAAGTCGTTAAGCAACTCGACAAGCGCGTGGACATCTTGAAGGCGTATTATAACACGGATGAAGAGCTGGCACAACAGGAAATTAACAATATAATATTAACATATAAAACTAAAGGCTATGGCAACGATTAATTTTGGCGGGGTAAACGAAAACGTGGTTACCCGCGAAGAATTTTCCTTAGAAAAAGCGAAAGAAGTGATGAAAAACGAAACAATCGCAGTTATCGGATACGGCGTACAGGGTCCCGGGCAGAGCCTGAACCTGCGCGATAACGGTTTTAACGTTATCGTGGGACAGCGCAAAGGCAAAACGTGGGAGAAAGCAGTGTCTGACGGGTGGGTGCCCGGCGAAACACTGTTTGAAATTGAAGAGGCCTGCAAACGCGCCACCGTCATCCAGTATCTGCTATCAGACGCCGCTCAGATAGCGCTTTGGCCGGTTGTTCAAAAACACCTTACGGCGGGGAAAGCCTTGTACTTTTCGCATGGCTTCGCTATCACGTACAAGGAGCGCACAAACATCATTCCCCCTGCCGGTGTGGACGTAATACTGGTAGCCCCGAAGGGCTCTGGCACGTCCCTGCGCCGCATGTTTTTGCAGGGACGCGGGCTTAACTCGTCCTATGCCGTCTATCAGGATGCGACAGGCCGCGCAACAGAACGCGTGATTGCCCTGGGCATAGGCGTGGGGTCGGGCTATTTGTTCGAAACCACATTCCTGAAAGAAGTCTATTCGGACTTGACGGGCGAGCGCGGCACGTTAATGGGCGCCATACAGGGGATTTTGCTTGCGCAGTATGAAGTATTACGCGAAAACGGACATTCTCCGTCGGAAGCGTTTAATGAAACGGTGGAAGAATTGACGCAATCGCTCATGCCCCTGTTTGCGGAAAACGGGATGGACTGGATGTATGCCAACTGCTCAACTACGGCGCAGCGTGGCGCATTAGACTGGATGGGACCGTTTCATAACGTCACCAAACCTGTGTTTGAAAAACTTTATCAGGAAGTGGCAAACGGAAACGAAGCGCAACGCTCAATCGACTCAAATTCCCAACCCGACTATCGCGAAAAACTGAATGAGGAACTGGCCGCTTTGCGCAACAGCGAGATGTGGCGTACCGGCGCAACAGTCCGCAAACTTCGCCCGGAGAACAATTAAGATGGACAGGTTATTTATTTTTGACACTACATTGCGCGACGGCGAACAGGTTCCCGGATGCCAGCTTAACACCGTAGAAAAAATACAGGTGGCGAAAGCGCTCGAATTATTGGGCGTGGATGTTATCGAGGCCGGATTTCCGGTGTCCAGCCCGGGAGATTTCAACTCGGTGGTTGAGATTTCGAAAGCCGTGACATGGCCCACGGTGTGCGCCCTCACACGCGGCGTGGAGAAAGACATTGAGGTGGCCGCCGAAGCGCTCAAATACGCAAAACGCAAACGTATTCACACGGGAATAGGAACGTCGGAGCATCACATAAAATACAAATTTAATGCTACGCAGGAAGAAATCCTGAAACGTGCTGTGGCGGCGACGAAATACGCCAAGAAATATGTGGAAGATGTGGAGTTCTACTGCGAGGACGCCGGCCGCACCGAAAACGAATACCTCGCGCGCGTGGTCGAAGCGGTGATAAAAGCCGGCGCCACAGTCGTGAATATTCCCGACACGACGGGCTATTGCCTGCCGGCGGAGTTTGGCGCCAAAATCAAATACCTCATGGAGCACGTGAACGGTATTGATAAAGCGATTATCTCCACGCATTGCCACAACGACCTCGGCATGGCTACGGCCAACACGATTGCCGGCATAGTAAACGGCGCGCGGCAGGCGGAGCTAACGATTAACGGAATAGGTGAACGCGCCGGAAACACGTCGCTCGAAGAAGTGGCCATGATTTTGAAATGCCATAAACACCTTGGCGTAGAAACGAATATCAATACCCAGAAGATATATTCAACAAGCCGCATGGTATCGAGCTTGATGAACATGCCGGTTCAGCCGAACAAAGCCATCGTAGGCCGCAATGCGTTTGCCCATTCGTCCGGTATTCATCAGGACGGCGTATTGAAAAACGTACAGACGTATGAGATTATAGACCCGAAAGACGTTGGGATTGATGACAACGCCATTGTCCTTACGGCGAGAAGTGGGCGCGCTGCGTTGAAACATCACCTGCAAACACTCGGCATAGAGCTTGATCAGGAAAAACTGGATAACGTTTATCAGGAATTTCTGAAATTGGCCGACCGCAAAAAAGACATACGGGACAACGACATATTGATGCTTGCCGGTGAAGGACGCAAAGCCTCGTTGCGCATCAAACTGGAATACCTGCAAGTTACTTCCGGCATTGGCGTACGTCCCGTAGCCAGCGTTTGCCTTAACATTGCCGGGGAGAAATTCGAAGCCGCAGCGTCGGGCAACGGCCCGGTTGACGCCGCGATAAAAGCGGTTAAAATAATTATACACCGCCAGATGACCATTCAGGAATTTCTCATTCAGGCAATGAACAAAGGCAGCGACGACGTAGGAAAAGTACACATGCAGGTGGCTTACGACGGAAACGTCTATTACGGCTTTGCGGCCAATACCGACATCGTTGCGGCATCCATTGAAGCCTTTATTGACGCGCTGAATAAATTTGTGAAATAAATTCATTATCCGGAAAACTTTTCCGTTCGCCCTTTCCCCATTGATGCCCTCACGGGCAATTGCAATGCCCCGTCCCTGTCTTTTCTATTGACATTATTGCCCTACGGGCAAATTTTTCCGACTCCGAACAGAGGGGAAACTAAGAACTAAGAGTTAGGCTGGCGTTAGCCAGTTAGCAGCCTTAAAAAATATTCCGCGCAACCCAGTAGAGTATGATAATAAGTAATACGGAAAAGATAAATTTAGTTCCCGATAGTTTCCGGTATAATTTGGGAAAGCGCTTTTTTCCGCCGAAATACGAGAGGTAAATAAGCAGGAAAACCAGTAATAATACCGGAATGAGCAGCAGATTGTAACAAAAAGCTTGGCGCACGTGCAAGTGCAGCAGGCTGTGGACAGCACGTTGCGTACCGCAGCCGGGACACTGAAAACCGGTTAATTGGTGAAACAGGCAAGGCGGAAAATAATTATCCTCCGGATTAAACGAAAAATATACCCCGCCCAATATTACCATGCAAATAATAATGATACCTGTTTTCTTGTTAGATAGACGG
Source organism: Prevotellaceae bacterium (assembly GCA_031259645.1). Lineage (GTDB taxonomy): Bacteria > Bacteroidota > Bacteroidia > Bacteroidales > UBA932 > JAIRLC01. The sequence goes on from JAIRLC010000162.1 coordinate 7,276, forward strand.
GCAGGGGGCATTTACTTAAATGGAGCTTAAGCCGGCAAAGCCGGCAATTATGCCGCCGATGGCTATAATGTAGATAATATATGCTACATATATGGCAAGACCTGAAGCCAACGCTGCAATACAAAAGTTCTTGGCATTGTTCGAGGCTCTTTGCGCGGCATCGACATTGCCCTGCGTGTAATATCTTTCTACCTGTGCGGCATAGACTATCGCAGGAATGCCCAGCGGCAAGCAGCATAAAATAGTTACGACAATCGACTGCCAGAGGTAAGTGTTCGGCATGACGTCGTCTGGTGTTAATGTATATTGCGATGAGGCAGATGCCGGTGAAGGCGTTGTTCCGGATACGCCGGATTGAATTTCGCATCCGCATTTTGCACAAAAACGCGCATGGTCGGGATTAGGTTCTCCACAGTTTGAACAGTATTTCATAATATTAAAGATTTAATTTCCGATACAAATGTAATAAAAATTAATCACATTAAACAATTAGTCCCATTAGCACATTAATCTCCGTCAGGCTATGCGTGTTTTGTAGGCGGCGGAGGCTTTCCCGCGTGCAATGTTTTTGAGCTTTCCGCTCACCAATTTCCGCCGGATGGGCGATAATTTTTCGGTAAATATATTGCCTTCCAAGTGGTCAAACTCGTGTTGCACAATACGCGCTGCAATGCCCGACAGGTATTCTTCCTGCGCGTCAAACCGTTCGTCGAGATAACGGATACGCACCTTTGTGGGGCGCACCACATCTTCGTGAATGTCGGGGACACTCAGGCACCCTTCATTGAACGAGCCGGTCTCTTCGCTGTATTCCGTAATTTCCGGATTAATCATTACCCGCTGGAACGTAGCCAGCGCCGCTTCATTCTTTTTAAACGGCGCGCCATCCACAATAAACAAACGGATGGAATGTCCCACTTGCGGCGCGGCCAATCCCACGCCTTCGGCATTGGCCAAAGTCTCTTTCATGTCGGCAATAAGCTGCTGCAACCCCTCGTAATCTTTCGTTACCGGCAGCGCTTTCTTCTTCAGCACGGCAGAGCCATACACATAAATCGATAAAACCATATCACTGTTTCCTTTCCAAATACGATTGTAAAATAATTACGGCGCTCACCTTATCTACCATAGCCTTATTGCGCCGGTCCATTTTTTTAACGCCGCCATCAATCATCGCCCTGAATGCGATTTTTGACGTGAAGCGTTCATCTTCAAGCGCCACATTGATGCCGGGAAATTGCTTGCGCAATTGCAGCAAAAACGGATCGACGTAGCGGGCGGCTTCGGCCGGCGTATTGTCTAAATTTTTCGGATACCCCACCACAAAACATTCCACCGCTTCCTTGCCGGCATATCCTTTCAAATAATCCATCAACGCCGCTGTTTCTACCGTAGCCAAAGGCGTGGCAATCAACTGTAGCGGGTCGGTTACTGCCAACCCCGTACGTTTCGAGCCATAATCAATCGCTACAATACGCGCCATAGTACAAATATACACATTTATTCCGGAACATCCAACACATCGTCCGGCCTGAATTGGAAACCGATCCGCTTACCGGTTTGTATTTTGGCATTCTCGATTTTCGCATTCATCTGCTCTACGGTAGCCAACTTCACCAACTCATAGGGCGGCGCCAACAAATCAAATTCAATCGCATACAGCATGGCCCTTTCCATGATTAACGCCAAATCAGCCGGCGTGATGGCCTTCTCGCCGAAACGACGGTAATTAAACGCTTCCTGACGTTTTCCTTCTACGAAAAAAAACTTGTCCTTGTTTATGAAAATGCGACCGATCAGGTAACCCAAGTCGTCGTTACGGTTATATTTGAAAGAATCGGACAGGAAGTTATACACGCTGATGATGCCGCAATAAGAATGATCCGGCCCCTTTTGCACATACGCCGTTTTCCAGATCGGATGGTTGCGGTCAAACTGGAAAACATTAGAGTGCATGCTGAAAATAAGGACGTCGCCGGCCACTTTAATTTCGGCCTCGAACTTCCCCCGGTCGCGGTATTCCAAGCGAACACGGCGGTTTTGATTTTCAGGCAACACCTCGTTGATGTCATTACACAGCTCGTGTAAAATTTCTTTAATTTGATTGAAGATGTCGAGTGTGGCGTCATACACTTGCTCTTTCACCACCGATTTTCCGGTGAGATATTTAAGCATCGCCTCTCGGGGAGGCACTTCTGTTGTTGTTGGCATAATATTTAAAATTTATAAAGGTTAGTAAGCACGGGCAAATACCACACGCTGCGCCGAGGGCTTTCCGGTAACCATACACGTTCCCGGTTCCGGCGGCACACCGGCAGGGATGCAACGAATTGTCGCTTTCGTTTCCTCCTTGATTTTCGCTTCGGTTTCGGGCGTTCCGTCCCAATGGCAAAGAAAAAATCCGCCGTCCTCAATGCGTGTCTTAAATGTTGCGTAATTATCTATCGTAAACGTGTGCGCTTCCCTGAAATCAAGGGCTTTCTTGTAGATATTGTCCTGTATGGTTACGAGCAACTGCGCGATATAGCCGGCTATTCCTTCCTTGGGCACACTTTGTTTTTCAAACGTATCACGGCGGGCTACTTCCAGCGTTTCCTGCTGCAAGTCGCGCGGGCCTGCCGCTATGCGCACCGGCACGCCCTTCATTTCCCATTCTGCGAATTTGAAGCCTGAGCGTACATTGTCGCGGTCGTCTAACTTTACCGTAATGCCTTTTGCCTCCAGCGCTTTCTTCACCGGAAGCAGATATTCCGCGAGCTGCTGCAACTCCTCACTACCTTTATAAATAGGCACCAGCACCACTTGCAGCGGCGCCAACTTCGGAGGCAATACCAACCCATTGTTGTCGCTGTGCGCCATAATCAGCGCGCCAATCAAGCGCGTGGACACGCCCCACGAGGTCGCCCACACATACTCCAATTTACCCTCCTTGCCGGCGAACTGCACATCGAACGCCTTCGCGAAGTTCTGTCCCAGAAAATGCGAAGTGCCCGCCTGCAGCGCCTTCCCGTCTTGCATCAACGCCTCGATACACAACGTATCCAGCGCGCCGGCAAAACGTTCGCTTGGCGTTTTACTGCCCACAAGCACCGGCATGGCCATCCAATCCCGTGCAAACGAGGCATATACATTCACCATGCGTTCCGTTTCTTCTATAGCCTCCTGCCGTGTGGCGTGCGCCGTATGCCCTTCCTGCCACAGAAATTCTGCCGTGCGCAAGAACAGCCGTGTGCGCATCTCCCAGCGCACCACATTGGCCCACTGGTTACACAGCACCGGCAAATCGCGATAGGACTTAATCCAATTCTTATACGTATTCCAGATAATCGTCTCCGACGTTGGCCGGATAATCAATTCTTCTTCCAATTTCGCCGCCGGATCAACCACGACGCCCTTTCCGCCGGGATCATTCATCAGCCGGTGATGCGTGACCACCGCACACTCTTTGGCAAACCCCTCTACGTGCTCCGCCTCCTTACTCAAGAACGATTTCGGAATGAAAAGCGGAAAATAGGCATTGACGTGCCCCGTTTCCTTAAACATGTCATCCAGCGTTCTTTGTATCTTTTCCCAAATCGCATAGCCATAAGGCTTAATTACCATGCAACCCCTAACTGACGAATTTTCAGCCAAATCGGCTTTTACAACCAAATTATTATACCATAAGGCGTAGTTTTCTTCCCGATTTGTTATCTCTTTTGCCATATTTTTAGTACCTTTGCAATATATATTAACGTTTTTTATTACTATTAATGCGAATAGTTCCCATAAACTCCGTATCTTTGACGTTGCAAAAATAAGAAATATTAACCAAATAAAAAAGGAGGAACTCATGAGACCTTTAAATTACATCTTGATTTCCGCGGCTTTTATGCTTAGCGCGTGTGCCTCCAGCCAGTATTCATCGTCGGAAGACGGTATTTACTTTAATCCCGACAGGCGGTACACCTATCCGGCAGCGGAGTCTTCGCCCGCCATGGCCAAAACCAAACTCTTAAACGAAAAAACACAGACTGTGATTGCTACCCGTATGGAATCACAGGCCGACAACAAACAACAAGTAGATACACTTTACGTGACGAACGAAAACCGTACGGTAGAGATTGATGCAGAGCCCGATAAGACGTATCTTATCGTGGATGAAAGCGATTCTTATGCCCGCCGTTTGCGTATGTTCGAAGAGGACGAATATACGCCGCCAACCGTGAACGTTAATATTGGCGCGGGCTACGGATTCGGTTACGGATGGCCCTATTACTCCTCTTGGTACAGCCCGTGGTGGAGTTATGGCTCCTATTACTACCCGTGGTCGTGGAGGTCTTCGTGGGGATGGTATGGCTATTGGGATCCGTGGTACTATCCGGGATATTACCGTCCGTGGTACTACAGCGGATATTATGGACACTATTACGGGCATCACCACCATCATCACGACTATTACCACCATTACAGCAGTAATGTGAATTACGGGCGCCGCTTAGCCAATGCCGGCACGGCAAGACGCACTTCGTCGGTGGGCAATAGCCGCAGTAGCACAGCAAGTGCCGCCAGCGCCGCAAGCACTGCACGATACAGCACGACTTCCCGCACCCGGCCTCAAATTCAACGTGTGGCCGGCAGCACCGGCACACAAAGCAACGGGAACACCGGCAACAGCGTGGAAACCCGTCGCAGGAGCGCTTCGGCAGTGAACGGTAACAACACAAGTACATCCCTGCAACAAGGAAACCGGCAAGCGGGAACAACCGGCAACAGCACTACCGTAACATCGCGGCGCAGAAGCGACACCAATACAGGCACACAAAAGGCCACCTATACCCGCAGTAGTACTTCAACAAGAACGACAACCTCTACTTACAATAGCAACAGCGGTACCAGTTCTCGTCGCAGCACTGCCACATACAATAATAGTAATAACCGGAGCAGCCAACCGTCTACGAACTACAACAATTCCAGAAGCAACGTTTATTCAAACTCGTCAAATCAGGTTAACAGCAGCAGTGGAAGTAGTAGAAGCACAAGCACAAGCAGTAGTAGCAGTAGTAGTGGTGGAACATCAAGGAGAAGATAATGAACAGGATATTTTTATTTTTGGTATTGACTATTGGCGTTGTAAATTCTGCAAAGGCACAAGGGGCGTGGGATGGGTTAATTCTTTCCCAAACCCAATATGAGGGTTCGGCGCGATTTACCGCAATGGGTGGCGCATTTGCCGCATTGGGCGGCGAGTTCACGACGTTGAGCATAAACCCCGCCGGTATTGGTGTGTACCGCAATTCGGAATTTACTTTCTCCCTTGCATTCAACCACGGCAATACCGACGCCGGTTACCTCGGCAACACCGTGAACGACTCCTACGCCAAATTAAGTGTTAACAATTTGGGTATTGTTTTTGGAGGCATACGCGCCAATGAGGGTTTGGTGAGTTTTAACTGGGGCGTGGGATACAACAAACTCCATACGGTGACCAACCGCCGCACGGCGGCACAAGGAAT
>JAIRLC010000064.1 GCA_031259645.1 Prevotellaceae bacterium
CCTGCAAGTATTCGATGCCCGTGCATTTGTAGAAACATTGTTCGGATAATTTTGTGTATTCTATTTTTTTTAATTATATTTGTAACTATCTAAAATTTCAACCAAAAAGCTATGCCTAACTCAAAAAAACGTGTGTATTTTTTCGGCAACAAAACTTCCGAAGGAAATGGAAAAATGAAAGACCTGCTGGGCGGTAAAGGCGCCAATTTAGCAGAAATGAATTTAATCGGAATGCCGGTTCCGCCGGGCTTCACGATTACCACAGAAGTGTGTAACGATTACTTCGCGCTCGAGCGCGACGAAGCGGAAATTATCCGTCTGATAAAACCGCAAGTGGAAGAAGCCATGCAGAAAGTAGAAGCCGCTGTGGACGGCCCGAAATTCGGCGACAACAAAAACCCGCTGCTCGTGTCGGTACGTTCCGGCGCGCGCGCCTCCATGCCCGGCATGATGGACACGATTTTGAACTTGGGGCTGAACGACGAAGCGGTGGAAACGCTGGCCGCAAAAAGCGGCAACCCGCGTTTCGCCTGGGATTCATACCGCCGTTTCGTGCAAATGTATGGCGACGTCGTACTGGGCATGAAGCCTGCCAACAAAGAGGATGAAGACCCGTTTGAAGTCATCATCGACCATGTGAAAGAAAAAAAGGGCGTCAAACATGATACGGAACTCACCGCCGAAGACCTGAAAGAGCTGGTCGTTTCTTTCAAGGCCGCCGTAAAACAAAATACAGGCAAGGACTTCCCCACTTCTCCCTGGGAGCAACTGTGGGGCGCCGTGATGGCGGTGTTCAACTCGTGGATGAATGACCGCGCCATCCTGTACCGTCAACTGAACAAAATACCTGCAGCGTGGGGCACTGCCGTGAACGTGCAATCCATGGTGTTCGGCAACATGGGCAACAACTCGGCCACCGGCGTGGCTTTCACCCGCGACGCGGGCACCGGCGAAAACCTGTTCAACGGCGAATACCTCATTAACGCACAGGGCGAAGATGTGGTGGCCGGTATCCGCACCCCGCAACAAATCACCCTCGAAGGCTCGAAACGCTGGGCAGTCTTAGCCGGTGTGAGCGAAGCCGACCGCAGCGCCAAATATCCGTCATTGGAAGAAACAATGCCCAAGGTATATAAAGACTTGTTCGACATTCAGCAAAAGCTCGAAAAGCATTATACCGACATGCAGGATATTGAATTTACCATTCAGGACGGCAAACTGTGGATGCTGCAAACCCGCAGCGGGAAACGCACAGGTGCGGCCATGGTAAAAATCGCCATGGAGATGTTCCATGAAAAACTTATTGACGAGCCCACCGCGGTGCTGCGCTGTGAGCCGAATAAACTCGACGAGTTGTTACACCCGGTATTCAAAAAAGAAGCGTTAGCCACTGCAAAATCTATTGCCAAAGGCTTGCCAGCCTCGCCGGGCGCGGCTACGGGACAAATCATATTTTTTGCCGACGAAGCGGAAGCGCGGGTAAACAAAGACCGGAACGCCAAAGTCATCCTCGTGCGGATAGAAACTTCGCCCGAAGACCTGAAAGGGATGAACGTGGCGCAAGGCATCCTCACCGCACGCGGCGGCATGACTTCACATGCGGCCGTAGTAGCCCGCGGCATGGGCAAGTGCTGCGTGTCGGGCGCCGGCTCATTAGTCATCAACTACAAGGACCGCACCATGACCGTAGGCGGCAAAATATATAAAGAGGGCGACTGGATTTCGCTGAACGGCTCAACCGGCACGGTGTATGAAGGAAAAGTGGAAACCATTTTGCCGGAACTCAGCGGCGATTTCGGGAAAATCATGGAAATGGCCGACAAATACGCCCGCCTGCTGGTGCGTACCAACGCCGACACGCCCAACGACGCTAAAGTGGCGCGCAATTTCGGCGCCAAAGGTATCGGGCTGTGCCGCACAGAGCACATGTTCTTTGAAGGCGACAAGATACAGGCCATGCGCGAAATGATTCTTGCCAAAGACGAAGCCGGACGGCGCAAGGCGCTGGATAAGCTACTACCCCTGCAACGCAACGACTTTGAAGGTATCTTCACGGCCATGAACGGACTGCCGGTAACGGTGCGCCTGCTCGACCCGCCTTTGCATGAGTTCGTGCCGCACGACCAAAAAGGACAGGAAGAAATCGCGAAAATAATAGGAATCCCCGTGGCCGAGGTGCATGAGCGCGTATTGGCGTTGGCCGAAGTAAACCCGATGTTAGGACACCGCGGTTGCCGTCTTGGGAACACCTATCCCGAAATCACGGAAATGCAAACCCGCGCCATCATTGAGGCGGCGTTGAATTTGAAAAAGAAAAGCATCGAAGCGGTTCCCGAAATTATGGTGCCGCTGCCCGGCAACTTGCACGAACTGGAGCTTCAGGAAAAAATAATACGCGAAACCGCACAGAAAGTATTCGACGAATACAACGACCGGATTGACTTCAAAGTGGGCACGATGATTGAGGTGCCGCGGGCAGCCCTCACAGCCGACCGCATCGCCGAGAGCGCCGAATTTTTCTCGTTCGGCACCAACGACCTCACGCAAATGACCTACGGTTTCTCGCGTGACGACGTGGCCAAATTCCTGCCCATTTACCTCGAAAAAGGCATCTTGAAAAACGACCCGTTTGAAATCCTCGACCGGAAAGGCGTGGGGCAATTGGTCAGCATGGCCACGATGAAAGGCCGCGCCACGCGCCCCGACCTGAAAGTCGGCATTTGTGGCGAACATGGCGGCGAGCCGTCGTCGGTAGAGTTTTGCCACCAAATAGGACTGAATTATGTGAGTTGTTCGCCTTTCCGTGTGCCCATTGCGCGCTTAGCCGCCGCACAGGCCGCCATCAAAGGGAACAAATAAACGTGTTTTGATTAATCGGTATGTTGTTCTATCGCTCTCGCAAGCCGTATGGCTACGGGGGAGGAAAGTCCGGACAACACAGCGCGCTGCCCTGTGGAAAGCACAGATAGGCGTAAGTTTATGGAGCGCGTAACAGAAAATAACCGCCATGCGCAAGCGTGGTAAGGGTGAAAAGGTGGTGTAAGAGACCACCGGCGCCGGCAGCGATGCCGGCGGCCGTACGTACCGGCAGGTTGCAAGGCCATGTAAACCGGCGCTTGAGGGTTGCGCGCCCGATGCCGGAGGGTGGGCTGCATCAGATAAATGATAGGACGCGACAGAATCCGGCTTACAGGCATACCGATTTTTCTTTTTTACCACTATTTGCCGCCAAAACGCACTTTTATCCTGAAAAAAGTGTATCCGCACAACACTTTTATCCTGAAAAAAGTGTATATTTGCGGAAAATAAACATGTAAAAAATGTATCGCACTAAGATTGACGAACTGATTCAGTGGAAAAACAGCCCAATTCGCAAACCGCTTATTTTGCGGGGGGCGCGTCAGGTAGGAAAAACATGGCTTTTGCAAGAGTTCGGACGGACGAATTACGATCAACTCGTTTATCTCAATTTCGAAGATACGCCGGCATTGCAAAATATGTTTGCTTCGGATTTCAATATCGAGCGGATATTGACTGTGCTGCAAGTGCATGCCCACGTTACCATAACGCCGGAAAACACGCTGATTGTTTTCGACGAAATTCAATCGGCTGAACGGGGCATTACTTCGTTGAAATACTTTTGCGAGCATGCGCCGCAATATCACGTTATCGCCGCCGGGTCGCTGTTGGGGATGAACCTGCACCGGCATGTGTCGTTTCCTGTGGGAAAAGTTGATTTCATGGATTTGCGCCCGCTTTCGTTTTCCGAATTTCTGTTAGCCTTGGGCGAGGAACAATTAAACACCATTCTGGGAGCCGGCAAATGGGATATTCTCTCTGTCTTTACGGATAAATTGAAAGAATATTTGCGTTATTACTTTTATGTGGGAGGAATGCCGGAAGCCGCCGCCCGCTTTGCGCAAACGCGCGATTGGCAAGAGGTTCGCCATATTCAGCGCCGGATACTGAACACCTACGAGGGCGATTTCTCGAAACATGCGCCACCCGAAATGGTGCCGCGCATCCGGATGGTGTGGCAAAGCATCCCTGCCCAGTTGGCCAAGGAAAATAAAAAATTCATCTACGGTGTGCTCAGAGAAGGCGCACGCGCCAAGGATTTTGAATTGGCTATCCAATGGCTACTCGATTCGGGCTTACTGCTGAAAAGCCACCGCATATCCAAGCCGCATTTGCCGCTTTCCGCCTATCAGGATTTTTCGGCGTTCAAACTGTTTCTGCATGACGTCGGGCTGTTAGGCGCCATGGCAGGGCTCGACATGAAAACCATCATAGAAGGAAACGCCATTTTCACCGGGTTTAAAGGAGCGTTCACCGAACAATATGTCATGCAACAGTTGCGGTTAAACAGCAACGATTACATAGGCTATTGGACAAACGACCGGAGCACGGCCGAAGTTGATTTTGTGGTGCAGCACGAAGGCGAAGTAATACCTATTGAAGTGAAAGCAGGTGAAAACCTGAAGGCAAAAAGTTTCAAAACGTTTTACGAAAAATACCGGCCGGAGAAAGCCATCCGCACATCACTGTCCGACTACAAAGAAGAGCCATGGATGGTTAATGTGCCGTTGTACGGAATCGGCGCATCGGGCGTCCTTACGACGACGGAACGAACGGCTGGCGGTTCTTGATGGAACGGCCGAGGGTGAGTTCGTCGGTATATTCCAGCTCGTCGCCAAAGCCCACACCGCGCGCAATAGTAGTGATGCGAACGGCATAGTTGCACAGTTTCTTGTACAGATAATAACAGGTGGTTTCGCCCTCCATAGTCGTGCTCAGGGCCAGCACCACTTCTTGAATCTCCCCTCCCCTCACGCGTTCAAGCAGCGCTTCTATCTTCAAGTCGTTAGGCCCAATGCCGTCCATCGGGGAGATGATGCCGTCCAGCACATGGTACAGTCCGTTGTATTGCTGCGTATTTTCAATGCTCAACACCTCGCGGATGCTC